>LELG01000309.1 GCA_001045575.1 Candidatus Burkholderia pumila | reverse complement strand
AACCTTGCTTACTTTGATCAACTGGGCGTCCCTCGACTCTCATAACCTCAACTTCCCGAACCGCCCGGTGCGGGGAACCCCCATGCCGGGTAGTGTGGCAGGGGCACGGTGCTACAGCCGTACCCTAGCCGATCTGCAACAGAATTTGACACCGCGCGCGTTGTTGACCCTTCTCACGCGACTTAAAATCGCGCACGCTGCATAATGGCAGACAAGTCATACACGCCAATTCCCGCCCAGAAGAAGCACTGACGAACAATCTCACTGCTTCGTATTGCAAACAAATTTTACATGCCTGCCCGCGCGCTCCGGCATCGCGCGCGGGCGGTCGGCTTTTGAGCGTTCATTTGAAGGAGAGGAACATGGAGAAATTCGGCCTGACGCGTCGTGGGTTTCTAAAGGCGGGCGCGCTCGCGGGCGTATGTTGTTCGTCGCGCCAGATCGTGTCGTCACGGCGGACGATCTCGCGCAGGACAGGCTCGCGTTCCCCGCGTTCTATGGCAACGACATGCTGCTGCCGACCGGCAAGACGCCCGCGTATCTTGGCCAAGCGGTCGCCATCCTCATTTACCACGACTTGGCGCGCTTCCGTTTTGCGAAAGACGTGCTGCAATTCCGCGATGGCGTCATCAAGTACGGCGCGCAGACCGGACCGCTCGAACGCGATCCGTGGGCGGCGTGGCGTTTCGTGCGCGTCGGCGGCAAGACGCCCTATGATGACGACACGTTCTCCAGCATGAAGAACGCGCCGCTGTTCCCACACATGATGAAGAAGCGCGAACCCGTCTGGGCGGATGCCAGCAAACACGGCAAGCTCGACGAGCAGGGCATTTTTTACGCGCAAGCCATTGCGAAGGCGCTCGACAATCCGGCGGACGACTGGCTCGTTGTCGACCGCGAATATAAGACGCAATCGGGCGATACCGCCGCGCTCGAACCCGACAACGCCAATTGCTGATACGACGCCGCGATGCAATCGCTGCACATGGTCATCCCGACGCAAGGGCCGCACACGAAGTGCGCAAAGCGCCGTGGAAATGGCATCGAAGTCACGTTATCCGGTGAAGAATCTGTTCCTGCATCCGTGCTACACGGTCGGCTACGGATCGAAGGATCACTACACAATATATGTATGCCGTTCTCCGGCGCGGTCGCCGCAATGTATGGCGACGGCCGTTCCGTGCGTCTCGCCAACGATCGCTTCGAGCAGTTCCAGACCTCGCTCAAGCGGCATGCGTTCGACATGCGCTATCGTATGGCCATCGACAGAAAGTCGGGAAAGATCCAGGCATTCAAGGGCGATTTTTCCGCCAACGGCGGCGGGCGCTGCAATTTCTCACCTTCGGTTGCGATGGTCGGCGCGACCGCCGCGCAATCGATCTATTACATCCCGCAGAACGATCTGACGACGGTGGCGACGGCATCGCGCGCCGTCGTCGATGCCGGTTCGACGCGCTGCAAAGTATGGCCGCGACCGAAATGATAATGGACGACATCGCCGAACAACTCGGCACCGATCCTATCGAATCGCGGCTGAAGAACGTCATGCGCACCGGCATGAAGAACACGCAAGGCACGGTTCCCGCCGGCGCCGTGCGTGCGGAAGGAATGCTGATCAAGGCGCCGGTGCATCCGCTGTGGAAGGAGCGCAAGACCGACTACGAAGCGAAGCATCCGGGCATGCGTTACGACATCGGCTTCGCGTGCACGCAGAAGGACTTCGGCACCGACGCGGAAATCGGCACGGGAATATCCACGGCGCTGGCGGTGGCGAAGTGGCTCGGCAAGCCCGCATCGGACGTGCACATGGCGATCACCGACTGGTCGGACTTGCCCGTCATCACGAGCGGCGATCCGTACATCATGTCGCAAGCCGAGGAGCAGGACAAACTGAGCGCGAATCCGCGCTGGTCGCCCGCATACATGTTGCCGCCGAGCGCGGCCAACTCCGCGTATATTACTTCACGTACACCACGCGCGAAGCGGCGCGCGTGGTGTTCCGTCACGGCCTGTGGCCCGCCGCGATGGCGATCTGGTCGCAGGCATCGGCGGCGGTCAGGCGGCGTCGTTCGTGGTGCGTATCGAGGATGCGCGCTGGATCGGCGGCAAGTTTTCCGCCGATGGCCTCGAACCGCTCGCGCTCGAATAGCTCACGCAGAAGGCGCACGAACTCGGCCTCGAGACGGGCGCGACCGTGCACACGTTCAACCGCTGGCAATGGAGCGAAGCGCAGTTCGACGTTCGCGGAACGGTCGAGCAATGTCCGATCGATGGCCTCTCGATGCGTCTAGGCGGCAACGCTTATACGACGCTCGATCGCAAGAAGATGTTCATCTCGCCCGTGCAGCGCAATAACGCGACGGTCAGCGCGGTCGGCACACTAGTCGAACTCGCGGTCAACGAAGCGAGCGGCAAAGTCGAGCTGCTTTCCCATCATTCGGCCATGGATGCGGCAATCAGATCTCGCCGCAGCTCGTGTCGGGGCAGTTGCAGGGCGGGCTGGCGATGGGCATCGGACACGCGCTGCACGAGTATTTGCCACTGTATGAGGACGGCCCTGGCAACGGCACGTGGAACTTCAACCGCTATCACTTGCCGCTCGCCGCTCGCATCCGACGTCACCGTGTGGAAGCAGACCAACGACGTGCTGCCCGCCGCTTACCGAACCCGATCCGCCGAAGTGGTAACGATTCCGGTCGTCGAAGCCATCGTCAACGCGATCGCGCATGCGATCGGCCATCGCTTTGTCGGTGACGCCGCAAAACATTCAGGAGGTGCTCGCATGACGGCCATCCAAACCGCAGCGAGCATCCAAACGCGCTCGCTTTCGATGACCATCAACGGCAACAAGGTCAGCCCCGTGGACGTGCCCGCCGACCTGTCGATGATCGACTTCCTGCACGAATATCTGGGCCTGACCGGCTCGCGGCTCGACTGCGGGCAGGGCATCTGTCACGCGTGTGTCGTCATCGTCGATCAGGCGGATGGAACCAGCGAGAAAGTGCGCACATGCATCAACGGCGTGCATTTCTTCGATGGCAAGACCGTGCGCGCACGATCGAAGGCCCCGCGAAGCGCAACGAGCAGGGCGAAGTCATCGATATGTCGCCGGTGCAGCGCAAGTTTCTGGAGCATTTCAGCTTCCAGTGCGGCTACTGCACGCCCGGTTTCGTCAACGCGACGATGGTACTGCTCGACAAGCTCAAACGCGAGCCGATCGCGAAGGATCAGATCGAAGCGACGATCATGGCCGCGCTCAACGATCACATCTGCCGCTGCACGGGTTACATGCGTTACTACGAGGCCGTGAAGGATCTCGTGCTTGCCACGCCGGGACTCGTTAAGGACGTAGCATGAAGTTTCTGTCTATCCTGTTCCCGTTCGTTCTGGCGCTGGCGGCTTGCGGCCAATCATCTGAAATTGCTGTAACGATAAAAAGCTCGCCCGAGCAAATACTTCCGCGGACGCTATCTCGCACAAGCCGCCGATTGCGCCGCATGCTACACGTCGACCGGCGGCGCGCCCTTCGCAGGCGGTGTCAAGCTCGACTCGCTATTCGGCACGTTCTACCGCACCAATATCACGCCCGATCCGAAATACGGCATCGGCAAGTGGAACGCGGATCAGTTCTACGCCGCGCTGCATGACGGCGTGACGCCGGACGGCAAGCTGTATCCAGCGATGCCTTACACGTCGTACCGACTGTCGCGCGAGGACAGCGACGCGAGTGCTTCGGTTGCGCAGTGGAAGGCGGAACGGTTTGCTAAACGACCCAAGCCAGCGAAGCTGGCGAGTAATGCACGGCTGCGTCAATATGTACAGGAGCGCCTGGAGGGCAAAGTACATGACGCTGATGGTGGTGAA
>LELG01000308.1 GCA_001045575.1 Candidatus Burkholderia pumila | reverse complement strand
AACAGCATGACGCTTCGCAACGGCCCTCAGGCTGAGATGGCCTGAGCAGTAATCCTTGGCGGCGGCGAGCTTTGTCTGCTCTTTGTATTTTCCCATAACCCCCTCACGGTTGAGTCCAACCTTTGGGGTTCGGTTCACTTGTGTTCGGCCTTTAGATTTTTCTCCGGCGTCGAAGCCTCGTACTGACGCATAGCCCTTATTCCCATTCGACGGGTCGCGATTTCTTTTTCGCGGATTATTCGTTCGTGTTTGTGTTTTGTGCGACGGGATTATCAATCTTATTGAAACACAATTTGGCGAGCAAACGTTTGTCGTCTGAGGAATTTTTTGAGCGAACGTTTAAAGAACGGGCGGTTTTTTTCACGGTTACGAAAGCCTTAATTTGCGAACGCGCTTAAAAAACTGCTTCGGTAGTTTTAACGTGGAATTACCGAGGCAGGGCCGGATTCAATTAGCGAAGCAGTCTATTATTCCTTCGCCCATTCGCGCGCCGTGCTTGCCGCGAAGTCGCGGTAATTGCGTGGCTCGCGTCCGAGCAAGCCCGCAAAGCGCCGGATTTCCTCTGCCGATACGACCGCCCCGTCCTTGCTGATACCGCTGCATCATCATGCTTCATGTCATACCCGCCACACCGCGCCCACAGACGTCAGGCGCGCTTCGAATTGCTAAAGATCATCGCCGCCGTACCTGATCTCGCGTCCCAATGCGTCCGACCAGATCGCGGTGATGCTGTCGGCGGTCAGTGCATCCGGGCCGACGAGTTCATAGGTTTCGCGCGGCAGCGGATCGGCCGAATACTCGTGGCGCTGCAGTTCGCGCGCGGCGGCTTCGCCAATATCGCGGACATCGACTATCAAAATGCCTTTCGAGCCGATTGGCATGCCGAATAATCCATGCTTAAGCAATGGCTCTTTCTGGCGCACGTCGTTTTGTATGAAATAAGCAGGACGCGGAATGGTCGCAGGCATATCAATTCGTTCGATCATGCGTTCCGCCGTTCGCTTACTGGAGAAACGCGGGACATCGACATATTCCTCGCCCTTGAATACCGATAGATACACGATGCCTTTCACGTCCGATTCACGCGCAATGCTCAGGGCCTGAAGCAGCTGCGTGAATTCGCCGGCAGCATTCGGCGCGAGCAGGAACAGCGTGCTCACGCCATTCAATGCGCGACGCAGCGCGTCGCGGTCGCCGAGATTGCCTTGCACCGTCTGCACGCTCCTAAAAATCGAGCGCGTTCGGGGGGGGGGGAACGCGTCAAAGCGAAAACATTCGACGCGCCGTTTTGCGCGAGATGGTCGAGGACCTGCGTGCCGATCAAGCCCGTGCTGCCGGTTACCAGAATGCTCACGTTCCCTCTCCGTTGTTGAGTGGATGGGCGTAAGATAATCGTTCCGCATTGCAGCCGAAAGACCATGAAACGAGACGGCTTGTCTCATCAATGAAACGATCGATAATCGACCTGACCGCACTCGCCGATTTCAACGCCGTCGCCACGCACGGCGGCTTCAGTCCCGCCGTGCGTGTGCCGGTGCCGCGCGGGCGGCTGCGCGTGAGGTGCGCCGATCGTCTTTGCGCATGTGGTGCTGGTGCGCTTCGCGCTGGCGTATCCGCAGGTGGAGCTGGAGATCGTGGCGATTGGTCGGAATGCCGTCCTGCAGAATGTTTCGAGTCCGCGCGTGTGATAGCCGTGCGCAATGCCGGAGCCGTGAATAGACAGACGCAATTCTTGCCCGTAGCGATTCTCGACATACACCGCCTGGCACGTTCTTCAGCACGTCGCGCAGTGTGAAGGCGTAGGTTTTATTGTAGTCGTCGGCATCGACGAAACCGACTGAACCGACGGTCTGATCGAGCGTGCGTTTTGACTCGTTGACGGTAGGCAATGTCAGCGATTGATCCGCCCGATCATCGCAGGCAATTCAGTTTGTTGAGCAAGGCCTTTTGATGCGGCGAGCGCGGTCACGCCAGCGGCAATGGCGGTCTGGACGCGCGTGCGCATACCGCCACGTCGTGAAAGAGTGAGCATGGTTGTTCTCTGATATCCGGGATCTGTCGTGACGAGGTCTCGCTGACGCATCTAAAACATGCACATGCGCGAAGAAGTGACAGTAGCCGCAGGCCTGGCCATCCGGCTGTCGTACGCGTGATGATCTTCTGAACCGTCTTCCGTGGCGGCTGCATGCAGCCGAACACATCTCGACGGACGTTCGCCTGCCTGTGCGTGCGCGGCGAGCAGTTGCGAAACCACCGGTACGAACGTGATCAATAGCATGGCAAACAATGCCAGGAAGTTTGTCCCGGGTGGATGCGGCGATTACTCCATCTCATTACCGTGTTTTACATGGCAATCGGGACAAATATTCCGGACATCAAAGGGACGGCATAACGCCACATGTACGCTCTCAGAATTTCACGCGAATGTCACCGAACGCCGCCACTTGCCGATTGGTCGACGACGGCTTGCCCGCATCCGCAATCACCGCGATCTTCTGATAACCGCTGCCAATGCGTGTCGACGCATCGCCGGATGCGAGCTGATACACGCCGGACAAATACAGGTCCGTGCGCTTGGACAACGCGTAATCGACTCCCATCGTGAACTGGTGCCACCGCGGCTTGAGCGTCGCGCCGCCGGTGCTGGGCAGACTGTTGGCGCGGCCATCGGTGAAGGTGTAGACGCCGATCAGCGTGGTGGCGGACGTGAGATTGTAGCGGCCGTTCACATCGTAGTTATTGAACTTGCGCGATGAGCCGTCGTTATAGTGCGTGTGGCTCCATGCGAAGCCGATTGTCGCCAGCGACCCGAGCGCGTAGTTCGCGCCCGCCACCGCGATCTGCTGACGCATGACGCCGCCATTGAGGCCGTAGAAGAACGCGCCGCTGTAGTCATCGCCCGATATGGTCGATGTGCCGCCAATCGCGCCGCCCGTATTCGATGCGACATTCGGATGATCGAGCAGCACATAGCCCGCGCCGAGCGACAGCGGCCCATTGCCATAACTCGCGGAGATGCCTACGCGCGGTTGTTGCCGAAACCCGTGCTCGCGCCGGCGTTGGCCTGATTGCTAAATGCATAGAGCGCATCAACGGTAAAGCCTGCGATGGTATCGCCCCTGAACTTCACGGCATTGTTGATGCGGAAGGTCTGATTCAGATTGTCGTTAATCGCCGATATGCGTGGCCGATGACCAGAAAGCCCGGGCCTGCGAACAGCGCGACGAGATCCGTATTCGGATCGTACTGGCACCCGAACGTCAGCGTGGCGATGCCCGTCCTGGCGACGCCCACGAACGCCTGCCGCCCGAACTCGCGTCCGCCTTACGCGAGTGTGCCATCGTTGATGCGAAAGCCGTTTCCCAGCGTGAACACCGCCTTGTAACCGCCGCCGAGATCTTCGATGCCTCGCAAGCCCCAGCGGCTGCCGCTCAGCTTGCCGCTCGTCGCCTGCACGTTCGATGCGCCGCGCTGACTGTTCGTATAGGCGATGCCGGTATCGACGATTCCATACAGCGTGACGGAACTCTGTGCCTGAACGATGCCCGGAAGGGTAACCAATAAGCCAGCGGCACCGGCGAGTGCACTCGCTTCATTCGCTTCCTTTGTGCGTGTGGTTTTGAAGGAAGGCGATCTTACGGTCGGGCTTTCGGGAATCGAACGAACGATTTCTTCTGTGTAATCGGATGCGTATTTGATTTATGTATGGCGTGGCGCGCTGCTTAGCTAAGGAGCGTCTGCACAATTCGTTTCAGACGCGTGCGACAGGCGTGGATGTAGGCTCGACGGAAAACAATATGCGTTGGGAGCCTCCTCTCTCCTCACCTCGCACGGCCTGTCTATGCCGAGGTCGGTCACGAAGTCGATACCATCCAGAGGTT
>LELG01000307.1 GCA_001045575.1 Candidatus Burkholderia pumila | reverse complement strand
AACCTTGCTTACTTTGATCAACTGGGCGTCCCTCGACTCTCATAACCTCAACTTCCCGAACCGCCCGGTGCGGGGAACCCCCATGCCGGGTAGTGTGGCAGGGGCACGGTGCTACAGCCGTACCCTATGCCGATTTTGAGGCTTGCGAAGCGCCTTACTGCTTCACGCCCTCAGCCTGAATATGCAGTACCGTCTTCAGGCTGAAACCATATGACTTGCCGTAACCCATCCCGAAGTCGCCGCGATCAAACGTAGTGGTCGCTTCCACGCCGCACACTTCCTTCTTGATCATGGGGTTCTAGAAGCACTTGAAGTGCTCGATCTTCAGATTCACCGGCTTCGTTACGCCGTGCATCGTCAGATTGCCCATGACTTTGATTGGCGTGTCGCCGTCGAACTTGATCGACGTGCCCTTGTATTCCGCGGTCGAGTACTTGGCGACATCGAAGAACTCGGCTTGCAGGTGCTCGTTGAGCTTGTCGTTGCCCGTGTCGACCGACGAGATATCGCTCGTCACGTTCACCTTGCCCGTCTTCGCCGCGCGGTCCAGCGTGACTTCGCCGCTGCTCTTGTTGAACTTGCCGCGCCACGTCGACATGCCGCCGAAGTGATCGGCCTCGAAGCTCGGGTACGTGTGGTTCGGGTCGAGCTTGTACGTATCGGCGGCGAATGCGCCTGCCGACATGCCGAGTGCGAGCACGCCCCCGATGATCAGATTCTTCTTCAAGTTATTCTCCTTAAAACAAAAGCAAATGTCCGAGAGCCGCTTACTTTTTCGCGGCGACGATATGAAATTTGATGACACGTCGTTCGCGACGATCGACGTGTCTTTCCACTCACCAGTGCCGACATCGAACTGGGTGCGCTTGATCGGCAGCGCGCCGTCGAAGATTTCGGTGAATCCTGACTGCGTGATGGTGACCGGCACCGTGACCGTCTGCGACTTGCCCTTGATCGTGATCTTGCCGGTCACGTTGAACTTGTTGCCGCCCGCCGGCGCAATCGCGCTTGAAACGAACGTAGCAGTCGGATATTTCGATGCATCGAACCATTCGGCGCCGCGCACCTGCTTGTCGTAGTCGTCATCGCCCAGGTCGTAGCTGCCCGTGTCGATGGTGATGTTCGCGCTGCCCAACGCCGGCTTGGCCGGATCGAAAGCGATCTGCGCGGTGAACTTGTTGAACTTGCCATCGGTCGGCACGTTCATTTGTTTCGATGTTGCGATGACCGTGCTCTTGCTCATGTCCACTTGCGCGGGCGCGCCTGCAGCCAGGGCCAGCGACGATGCCGCAACGGCGGTCAGCATCCAGCGATTCAGTTTTTCTTTCACGTGTGCCTATGTTGTCTATAAGAAAGGCAAACCAATATTGGAAATCAAAAGACCGCGAGAACAATGCGCCGTCAGGAAATGCGTCGCCAACGGCGGGGAAACAATCGCCTGACGCCGCGCTTATCTCAGGAATGGAAGCATGCGGCTAAGCAAGCCATCCCGATCGACGAACTGATGCTTGAGCGCGCCCAGCATATGCAAGGCGAAGAATACGAGCAGCGTGTAATTCAGATAGATATGCACGAGGCGCAGCGTGACTTTCAGCGCCTTGTCCGGCCCGATGATGGTCGGCAACGGCAGCACGCCGAGATACACGACCTGAAGGCCCGCCGCCGAGCTATACAGATAGCCCGAGATCGGAATCGCCAGCATCAGCATATAAAGCAGGAAATGCGTGGCGTGCGCCGCGCCCTTCTGCCAGCGCGGCATGGACGGATCGGCGCGCGCGGTGCGTGGCGCGCCAGATAACGCGAATGACAGCCAGCGCGAACACGGTCACGCCAATCCACTTGTGCCACGAGAAGTACTTGAGCTTGGTCGGCGTCATGCCCGGAATGTCCGTCATGATCCAGCCGAGCCAGAAGCCGCAGATCATCAGCAGGGCGATCGCCCAATGCAGGCCGATGGCCGTGGCGCTATATCGTTCCACCGGCACCGCCGATGCGACATGTGCGCTGCTATCCATAGTGCTCATTCAATATTTGTTGATTCACGGCAGCCGTTACATAACAAGCAGACGTGCGGCATATCGACGGACGCCATGCTATAATATTGATCTCCAGGTGCCGTAAACCGACGGGGTGCCTTGTCATCGGCCAGAAAGCCCGACGGAACAAGGCTTTAAAGGCGCTTCAATACACCGTTGCAACGAACTATTGCGCCGCTGCAACAAGTCAATCGCGTCGGCGTACAAAGAAATGCACGGACGCGGCCACAAAAAGTAAGTAACGAGCGCGGGCAAGCGCTTATTCCATCGGAGCCTGATGTAACGCGCCGTAAGACGTTGTGCAGTCATGCAATCGTAAGCCATCCTATGTTTGATACCATGCTGCATTCATTCGCGCTGGCCCGCTCCTTGCTTTGAACAGACGTATCCGATCTCGCGGCGCCAGAACTACATGCAAGAGAAGGCCTCGTCAATCGACCATGAACGTGAACGAATCGGATGAACTGATCGCGTGTCACAAACGCGCACTGCCTCAGCGCAGCAAGGCGAGATATCCGCGTTGCTGCGCGCTGCTATATTGTCCATGTCGGGCAATCTCGACCGCATCAGTGCGATGACGCTCGCCGCGCTCATCACGTTTCTGATCACGCAGGCGTTTCCCATCGTCGAGCTGGATGCGAACGGCATTACGTCAGAGACCACGCTGATCGGCGCGATCGTGTCGTTGTAGAGTGAGCAGATGGAGATCGTCGCCGCGCTCGTGTTCTGCTCGACCATTTTTCCCCCGCTCGCGGAACTCGTCGCGCTTTTTATACGTGCTGATGCCGCTGCGCGCCGGTTATGTGCCACCGGGCTTCAACGCGGTTCTGCGCACCATTCAGTTCGTGCGGCCGTGGGGCATGATCGATCGAAGTTTTCATGCCCGGTGTGCTCGTCTCGCTCGTGAAGATGGTGAGTCCTGGCGCGCGTGATTCCCGAAGCCGCGCTGTTCGCATTCGGCGCGCTCACGCTGATGGTCGCGGTTGTCGTCAGTTTCGATCCGCAATCGCTGTGGGATGTCGCCGAACGTTTGCCGAAACGGCCATGCAGGCAACCGGTCGTGCGTCCGGAGGGCGTAAGTCACGACGCGCTATTCCACGGCATCGGGTAAGAAGCTGGTTAGCTGCCATTCGTGCGGCCTCGTCCAGCCGCTCGCGCGCACGGTCTAAAAAACAACGCTGCACGCGCTGCGATGCCGTCATCCATCGACGAAACCCCGGACAGTATTGCGCGCACGTGGGCGCTGCTGTTCACTCCCACGAACCTGTTTCCGATCATGCATACGTCGTCTATTCTCAGCTTCGAGGACGACACCATCATGAGCGGCGTCGCGCTCTTTTGGAACGATGGCGACTATCCGCTCGCGGCGGTCATTTTCATCGCCAGTATTCTGGTGCTGATGCTCACGGTCGCGCTCGTGCGTTTCAAGTCGCTCTCCGTCATCACGGTAGTAACCGGGCGCGCTGGCGTTCGCGTCGGTCGTCGTGCTGACTATGCTCGCGTCCATGCAATTCGATATACACCTCATTTAGGATAGCATAGAACCGTCGGGAAATAAACATGCTAGTCCATTGAACCAATGGAATTGCACTGATCCTAAAAGTGCATGAGCAAAATGAATCCGAGTGAAGCCGAGCACGAAGAACTGCTGTCGATGCAGCGCAGCCGAACGATGGCCGTTGGCCAGGTGGGGCGAGCGCGGTTGATCCTGCTGCTCGACGAAAGGGCCTCGCGCGGGGCGATCATGAACGAACTGCGATGCAATTCGCGTTTCATTACCACATGGCAAACCCGTTTTGCCGGTGAGCGTCTGGCGGGCCTGTACGGCAGGCACCCGGGTCGTGTGCCACGCTGGGATTTGGCGCGGCTTGAAGCGCGAGTGCTCGACTA
>LELG01000306.1 GCA_001045575.1 Candidatus Burkholderia pumila | reverse complement strand
GTCCCGCCCTGCAACGCGCACTCACCAATCGCTATCTCGGCTCCCTTGGTCTTCCATCGTTGCGTCGATAGCCGGACAACCGATCCGAATCACCGTGTACGGCCCCCTACGCACGGTTGTGTGGGAGAAGGCGGTGCCCCTATCCGATTTCGTTCGATCCATGCCCGCGCCAGGCGTCGCGCGCCGGTGGACTGACGGCAAACGGAAGCGTCCGGCCTTGGTCCGTCAAAAGCGTCCTGCTTTCGTCCAGCGCATGCCCGAAACCGTGCTACGTCACTTCGCCCGGTCAAGCGGCTCAAAGAAGCCGGAAGCCTGCCGCACAAGGCGCTCAAACCCTTGTATCCGCTGGCTCATTCCCATTTAGGCAAAGCCAATTGCTCTAAAATCTTTTGTCCTTCACCTGCGAGTAATCAATGGTCCCGCACTTAGTTACGGCGTTAAGTGGCCCGTTGCTCGACCTCGAACGGAAGATCCTTGAGGCCACGCCCGCCACCGAACGGTGGTTCCGGCTCGAATGGCAAGAGCACACGCCGCCGTTCTACTGTTCTGTCCGATCTGCGCAACGCGAGGTTCAAACTCGCGCCGGTCGATACGAACCTCTTCCCCGGCGGCTTCAACAATCTGTCGCAGGAAGTACTGCCGCTGGCGGTGCAGGCAGCGATGGCGTCCATCGAAAAGATGATTTGTCCGGACGCGAAGAATCTGCTTGTCATCCCCGAACGGCATACGCGCAATGCGTACTATCTGGAGAACGTCGCGCGGCTGGTGCTCATCGCGTCAGGCGGGGCTAAACGTCCGTTTCGGCACGCTCGATGAAAACATCCACGGTCCGTGACTATTCCGCTCGCGGACGGCCAGAAAATCGTGCTGGAGCCGCTGGAGCGCTCGCACCGGCGCCTGGGACTGAAAAATTTTGATTCATGTTCGATCCTTCTGAACAACGATCTCTCGGCAGGCATTCCGCCCGTGCTCGAAAACCTGCACGAGCAATATCTGCTGCCGCCGCTGCACGCGGGCTGGGCCGTGCGCCGCAAATCGATGCACTTCTCGTGCTATGACGACGTGGCGAAGAAATTCGCCAAAATGGTCGAAATCGATCCGTGGATGGTGAATCCGTACTTCGCACATGTCGAAGGCATGGATTACGAAGCGCGCACCGGCAAGGAAGCGCTGGCGGAAGCCATCGACGGCGTCATCAAGAAGATTGCGAAGAAGTACCGCGAGTACGGCATCAGCGAGAAGCCGTATGTCGTCATCAAGGCCGATGTCGGCACCTACGGCAAGGGCGTGATGACCGTGCATGACGCCAGCGAAGTCGCCGCGCTGACCAAGCACGAACGCACGAAGATGAATGACACGAAGGAAGGGCTGGAAGTGCACGATGTCATCGTGCAGGAAGGCGTGCATACCTTCGAGTGCGTGGAAAACGCGACGGCGGAACCACATGATCGACCCCGTTACGTGGTTGGCGGCTTCTATCGCGTCCACGATTCGTGCGAGAGCGACGAAAATCTCAACGCGCCAGGCATGCATTTCGTGCCGCTCGGCTTCGAGCACACCGCGCTGCCGGATGCACACGCGAAGCCGGGCGCGGCACCGCCGAACCGTTTCTACATGTACGACGTGGTGGCGCGGCTGGGGCTGCTTGGCGGCATCGCTGGAACTGGAACGGACCGATCCAGAAGCCATTCAGGTGTGATGTGGCGGCTTGCGGTAAGCTCGCAGGCCGCGTACTGATTTTGCAAGCGAATTGCACATGAACATCCTCTTTATCGCCGACCCGCTCGATCACTTCAAGATCTACAAGGACACGACCTACGCGATGATGGCCGAAGCTTTCCGGCGCGGCCACACCTTGTACGCGTGCGAGCCGCAGCATCTCGCGTGGACGGGCGGCGACGTGGAAGCATGCGCACGGCGCATCACTATCGTCGGCGATGTAAAGAACAATGACCGCTCGCCGTGGTACGCGGCGGAACAGGCCGAACACAAGGAGCTCGCGGATTTCGGCGCCGTGCTGATGCGCAAGGATCCGCCGTTCGACATGGAATATGTCAACGCGACGTGGCTGCTCGAAATCGCGGAGCGCAAGGGCGCGTGCGTGTTCAACAAGCCGCAGGCGATTCGCGACCACTCCGAAAAGCTCGCAATCGGCGAATGGCTGCAGTACACGCCGACCACGCTCGTCACGCGCGATGCGGCGCGTTTGCGCGCCTTCCACGCCGAACACGGCGACGTCATCCTGAAGCCGCTCGACGGCATGGGCGGCATGGGCGTGTTTCGCGTGAAGGCGGACGGCATGAACCTCGGCTCCATCGTCGAAATGCTGAGCGAGAACGGTGCGCGCACGGTGATGGCGCAGAAGTTTATCCCCGAAATTAAGGATGGCGACAAGCGCATTCTTCTGATCGGCGGCCGTCCGGTGCCGTACTCGCTCGCGCGGATTCCGCAGGGTGGCGAAGTGCGCGGCAATCTGGCGGCGGGCGGGCTGGGACGCGCGCAACTGCTGTCGGCGCGGGATCGTGAAATCGCGGAGACGCTCGGGCCGGTGTTGCAGGCGCGCGGGCTATTACTGGTCGGTCTCGATGCGATTGGCGATTATCTGACGGAAGTGAACGTGACGAGCCCGACGTGCTTCCGCGAAATCATGGATCAGACAGGCTTCGACGTGACCGGCATGTTCATTGACGCACTCGAACAAGCCGCCGCGTGACGCAGTGCAAAACGGCAAGTGCAGGGACTGCTAGAATTGTTGTTGGCGTTTTGGAAATAGGGAGGGGCGTGAAACGTTCGATTTCGCTTTCATGCCGGTTTAAGCTGACCGGCACAAGGTGGAATCGGACCGGTTGAAAGTCTCGTTTCAGCGTCCATCTGAGACTCGTAGATATCAGTCCCGCGCCGCTCAAGCGCTTTCGACATATCGTCGGCAGAGAGGCTGCAATACCGTTATGGCTGGCATTCTAATCATCGCGCATGCACCGTTCGCTACTGCGCTCCGTGACTGCATCGCGCATATTTACGGCGGCTTGCCCGCGCGCATCGGCGTGATCGACGTGATGCCGGATTGCGATCCCGTCGAGGTCCGCGCATTTGCGCGCTCGGAAATCGATCGTCTGAGGGAAGACAACGGTGCCATTGTTCTGACCGATGTCTTTGGAGCTACGCCCGCGAATATCGCCGCGAGCCTGCATTCCGAAGACGTGCGCGTGCTCGCCGGCTGCAATTTGCCGATGCTCGTGCGCGCCGTCTGTTACCGTACGACACCGCTTGGCACGCTCGCCAAAAAGATTCTTCAGGGTGGTACCAAAGGCATTCAGGAACTCGATGCATCAATGCCGTTGAATTCGTGCGCGCTGGCATCGAAAGCGACAGCGTGTGCGACGGCCGATCCCGCGAACGCCAACAGCACCGATCTGGCCGCCGCGAAAGCCGCCAGTCACTGACGACACGAATTCAATCAACAGCACTTCGGAGCATCATGCTGCAACAGGAAACAACGATCGTAAATAAGCTGGGGCTCCACGCACGCGCATCCGCGAAGCTCACGCAACTCGCAGGCAACTATCAGTGCGAAATCTGGATGAGCCGCAATGGCCGCCGGATCAACGCGAAAAGCATCATGGGCGTAATGATGCTGGCGGCGGGCATCGGCAGCACGGTGACCATCGAAACCGAAGGCAGCGACGAGGCCGAAGCCATGCAGGCAATTCTCGCGCTCATCGCGGACAAGTTCGGGGAAGGGCAGTAAGCGCTTCGTGCTTTCATCAGTTTTCTAGCAAAAAGCCGCGTTCTCACACGCGGCTTTTTTATGGTGCGCCGCGCATGCGCAACAGCTTGGGGGTGGGAGTCCCCTGTCCAACCTGATGGTGGTGAAGGATTAGCGACACGCAAGGGCGTCGTCGTGAGGCGGGGTCTGAAGGAAGCGTGTACCAAAG
>LELG01000305.1 GCA_001045575.1 Candidatus Burkholderia pumila | reverse complement strand
CAACGGCCCTCATCAGGCTGAGATGGCCTGAGCAGTAATCCTTGGCGGCGGCGAGCTTTGTCTACTCTTTGTATTTTCCCATAAACCCCTCACGGTTGAGTCCAACCTTTGGGGTTCGGTTCAACGCGTAGGACACACCGATCGCCGCACCCGTCGCGCCAGAAAAGCGCGAACCGGCTAGCGCGAGCATTGTCTGGTCTGGCAACATTGGCTGAGGTAAGGCCGCGACCGCCATCGATGCCGCGATGCTGCCCCACGCCTTTTCAGCGACATCATTGATCTGGCCCTGCACTGCACGCCAGCGATGTGCGAGTCTGTATAACTGCGCGTCTGTGCTGCGTTGAGATCGAGCTGGCGAACGTTCGCAGCGGCAGTATAGCGCGTGCCGTCCGCGATGTTGACGATCTGCCGCTCGTTGCCTGCCGAGCCGACCGATACCGTGTTCGCCCGGTCCGCCGTCGAATTCGCGCCGAGCGCAACGGCGTTGTCGGCGCTCGCAACCGCGTTCGCGCTCATGGCCGTAGCGTGCGTGCCGGTGGCAATCGCGGCTTCGCTGTTGCGATTGCCACCGGCGGCGAACATCGGATTGCGCGCTGAATCGGCGACATTCCGGGCGGCGTTCATCGCGTCGGTCATTTGCTGCACGTTCACCGCGTCCGTCGGCGCAACGCCTGAAGCAAGGTTGTGGATCGTCGTGCCGCCGTGACCGTTGCCGAGCGTGACACTCGTGAAGTCCGGCGAGAGCCGTCCGCCTGATGATCGTAGACAATTGCGGCGTTGACGGTTCCGTCTGCGTTGATCAATTGCGCGGTTTTCATCTGCGCGACGTTGACGGCGTCCGTATTTGCGGTGCCGGCGGCAGCGTTCGTGATCTGCCGCTCTTTGCCTGCCACGCCCACCGACACCGTGTTGTCGCGATCCGCCAGGGCGTTCGCGCCCAGCGCGACCGATCCCGATGCAATAGCCTGCGCGTTGCCGCCAATGGCGACGGCATCCGCGGCAGCAGCCGGCAGACCTGAATTTGCGTTTGCGTGGAAATACTTCATGCCGCCGCGCGATGTGATGTCGTTCAGCGTGTCGTCGATCGCGGCGATGCGTTCGTCGAGATTGGAAAGCGCATCGCCGACGTTGTCGAAAGCATTTCCGCCGATGCGATACAACGGCGCGATCAGCTGGCCGTCCTGGCCGACGCCCCACCGCCGCCAAGCGCGTGCGCCGTCTGCAAAGCCGCGCCGTACAGTTGGGTGCCGTTGATCGCGTCGGAATTCCCGTCGTTCACAGCGCCTGATGCCACGTTGGTCATGCGACGAGAGACGTGGCGGCGGTCCCGCCCAACGTGATTTTCGAGCGCTCTGGGCTGTCGTACTGCGCCGAGTTCGCAACACCCACGGAAAGTGAGTAGAGACCCGTCGAAAGCGATGCCACACTGGTGGACAGCGAGCTTGCGCCGGTGGACAATGAAGTCAGGCACAGTCGAGGTCGAAGCCGAAAGCGTCGAGATGCCTACCGAAGCCTACGTAGAAAGCGAAGCAAGACCGCTCGACAACAAAGTGACGCCCGTGGAAAGCCGGTCGAGGTCGATGTGGACAAGGAGTAGAGCTGACTGCCGTTCACGGCGTCTTTGGTTCACGGCGTCTTTGCTAACAGCGGAGACCGTGCCATTCGCGACGTTGAGAATCTTGTTCGCGTTGAGGTTCATCATCATATACGCATCGAGTCCACCGCTCGTAGTGACGGTGAACCGGTCCGCTCCAACGCCGCCAAGCTCGGTGTCATCGATGCACGTCATCTTGACCCAGCCTCCCCAGCGCCCATCGGCATCATAGGCAGTGATGCCCGCCCCGAAACCGCCGCCATCACAAAGCGAGCTGCCGGATTGCGGTCCCGAGGCCGTGGTATTGAAGCATTGCGACGGGTAGACGCCGAGGCCGACAGCGTGTTGACAATCGTCGACGTCGATCTGACGGTCGTCGACAACGAACCTACGGTCGTGGACACGCTGCTGACTGTAGTCGAAAAGCGAGTCCACGCTCGACCCCACTGTCGAAAGGGGAATCACCACCGGAACGAATTGCCCCCCGTTGATTGCGTCTGAACTGCCGTCAGAAATGTCGCCATTGGCCACTCCCGTGATGCCCAACCGTTCATGTTCATCTGGGTATAGGCGTCAATGGACTTGGTGCCGTTCGTTCGAGGAGCTTTAGCACACCCACACCATATTTAGGATACCGAAATTGGTGTCAGTTGTCAACGCATAGGCGCCCATGGCTCCGGTGGCGCCGTATGACGCAAAGCCCACGCCGAACGATGTGCCTTGCAAGGGAATGCTCCCGTCACAGGCGGTCGATGTGCTCAAAACTGCGCCACCAGCCCCGAAGCATTCGGGCGTGTATGACCGTTCGTGCCGAGAACTCCGATGGCGACCCCGCCGCCAGGAACCTGTATGCGCCCCACCCGCCGCAGCCAATGCCATCATCGCGGCCGCAACCGCAGCCGATCGACTCGTACGCTTTCTTTTAGCTTTCGAATTCTCCGACACCACTACCCAGGATTCAGACGACGTATTCCAGATAACCCGATATTGCTTATTCATGTGACCAAGCTGCCTTTGTTGTTATACAAATTGATGACCACACGACCTGCCCGACCGATAACGCCGACTTTTCGTTTTGCCGAACATTGACAGCCATTCTGACCGGATTCAGGACTTACTCGTGCGGTCAAATGATTTTGGTTATCCGGAAGAATTCTTAACCAAAGAATGACCGGACGGAAATTCTAAATATCGCCGGGAATAAGGGCAGTAAAAGAAATCCTAAAAGTGTCTGGCTTTACGCACGGTTATTCCGGGAAATGCGGCATGAAATCTTTGTCAGAAAAAGCCGCGAAAACAATCGCGGCTTTTCAGCCGATACCAAAAATTGTCTATTGCCTGATGGCAATTATTTGCATTTGCGTGAGTTAATCGGTGGACATCGATGGCAGTCCGGCCTGCACCGAGGTGGCAAAGACCGGAACTGGCCGCCCATACTCCGCGCACAACGACGCCACACGGCGACCAATTGCGCATTACTCTTCGCAAGCGTGTCCTTGTCCGAGCGAATGTTGTCTTCGAGCCCGGTTCGGTAATGGCCGCCCATTTCGAGCGTCCAGTGATTCACTTCCAGTTGATGCCGCCCAATCTCCGCTGCCGTCCACGTCCGGCAGGAGCTTGCGCAACTGGCTCCACTTCGAATTCGAGAATTTCATGCAGTTTGTGCAGCGCGTTCTTCACGCGCTGCACAAACTGCACATGCACCGGCGACTTGAGCAAGCCCTGATTCACGAGATCGACGGTGCTGTAGAGCATCGCCAGATCGAAGATTTCGATTTCCAGCTTGACGTTGTGATCGAGCATGGTCTGCGCGAGCGAGCGCACAAAGTCCGGCGGGTTCTCATAAACGATGGTCGGAAAGTTCACCGAGCTCGTGGCGAGCGACGCCATATCCGGCTTGAGATTGAGCATCGCGCCGCGCTGTTCGAACGATCGTCCGCGTCCGCCCGTCGAAAACTGGATGATGATGTCCGGGCAATGCTTGCGGATACCGTCCTGCAACTCCGCAAAGCGGTGACGATCCGAACTCGATTTCTCATCCTCGTCGCGCCCGCTTCGTAAGTGCTTTCTACCTGCTCGGCAATCGTGATGGGCACGGCAGGATTGTCTTTCTTCTTCGGCACCGAGCCCGTGTGATGGCCACCGAGATGATGCACGGCTCGGTGGTGCCGGACCGGGGATTGTTCGCTTCGCTCACGTCACCGCTCCTGATTTTAACTAGTGTCACGAGTTATAAATTAATTAATTTCATTATCAATCTTTGCTGCTTGAGAGGGGGAAGGGAAGAGTTGATTGAAGAGGCGCTCGGATTCGCGCAGCCCCTCCTCGGTGAGCACAACGGAC
>LELG01000304.1 GCA_001045575.1 Candidatus Burkholderia pumila | reverse complement strand
CTCACTTGGCCAACGGCCATCGTTCGGCTGCGCTGCATCGACAGCGGTTCTTCGCGCTCGGCTTCAGTCAGATTCATTTGCCCATGCACCTTTAGATCAGTGCAATTTCATTGGTTCGATGGACTAGACATGACCTCGGCCAGGCGATGAAGCTCGTCGTGCTTTCGCAGGCGTTCCGTGGGATGGTGCCGCTTTTGCTAACGCAGGCGATCGTGTTGTTCCAGGATACGTCGCTCGTGTACGTCATCAGTCTCGCGGATTTCTTCCGCACGGCGACGAACATTGGTGACCGCGACGGTACGACCGTCGAGATGGTCCTGTTCGCGGGCGCGTGCTACTCCGTGATTTGCGTGGTGGCGTCGGCCCCTCGTCAAAAGTCTTCAGAAAAAGGTCGCAAGATGATCTCTATCAAAAACGTTTTGAAGTGGTACGGGCAGTTTCAGGTGTTGACGGACTGCACGACCGAAGTGAAGAAGGGCGAGGTCGTCGTGATGTGCAGCCCGTCGGGTTCGGGTAAATCGACTCTCATCAAGACGGTGAACGGCCTGGAGCCGTTCCAGAAGGGCGAAATCTCGATCAACGGCCAGTCGCTGACGGAAAAGAAGACGAATCTGTCGAAACTGCGTTCGAAGGTCGGCATGGTGTTCCAGCACTCCGAACTGTTTCCGCATCTGACGCTCACGCAAATAAAGGTGCTCGGCCGTTCGAACGACAAAGCCACGCAAAAGGGTTTGAAGCTGCTGGATCGCGTCGGCATGTGCTCGCACTCGAACAAGTTTCCGGGCCAGCTGTCGGGCGGTCAGCAGCAGCACGTGGCAATTGCGCGCGCTGTCGATGGACCCGATTGCCATGCTCTTCGACGAACCCACGTCCGCGCTAGATCCGGAAATGATCAATGAAGTGCTCGACGTGATGGTCGAACTCGCGCAGGAAGGCATGACCATGATGTGCGATGGGCTTCGCCAAGAAGGTGGCGAACCGCGTGATCTTTATGGATCGCGGGATCATCGTCGAAGATGACCCATAAGGAAGCGTTCTTTGCGAATCCGAAGTCGGATCGCGCGAAGGATTTTCTGGCGAAGATCATGCACTAAAGGCTTGTTATGTAGAAACGGCGCTTCCTTCAAAGAAGCGCCGTTTCTATTCTCCAGTTCGGTCTCAACTGCCGCGATCGTTCGAATCTGCTTTAATCTTGAGCGCTGATCCCACGCAGGCCTTCTGCAGCGGTTCCGCAGCTTTCTTCGCCACGGCTTCAGGCACGGGAATATTCACCGTACGCGCGAGATCTCCGCACTGGAACATGGCGAGATCGCCGGGCACGAAGCGCGTCCAGATTTCGTTGTCCGTCAGCGGCGACGTGGCGATGACCGCCACGCGATCTTCCGGCGTCGTGTACTTGGCGAAATCGATCGACATATCCGCATCGATCAGATGCGCCGTCGAGAACGGCCAGCTTCGAACCAGATAGTACAAATGTGTCGAGCAGTGCGAGAACAGCGCCTGCCTTCCGACATCAGAAAGTTGAAGACGCAGTATTGCGTGATGCCGCGCGTGAGTTCGGCTAGCGCATCGAACAATTTGTCCAGCGGCGGCTGCGAGCGCGGGAACCTCACGCGCAGGCCTTCGAGCACAAACTCACTATCCGTCGTCCGACCGGCTGATACACGCCTGTCAGTTCCGGCGCATGCCCGTTCAGATCGCCGTTGTGCGCGAAAATCCAGTGCCGTCCCCGCAACTCGCGCATGAACGGATGGCAGTTCTCAAGAAGAATGTGCCCCTGCGTCGCCTTGCGAATATGGCGCGATGTGGTGTTCTTCGATTTGATCGGATAGCGCTTGACCATGTCCGCGAGCGGCGAGCGGCGGACGACTGATGATCGATAAAGAGCCGGCACGCCTTGTCTTCGAAGAAGGCGATACCCAGCCATCAGCATGGTGATCCGTGACGCCGCCGCGCGCTGCGAACCCGATGAACGAGAACGTCACATCGGTCGGTTCGGCGCAATTCATTCGGAGAAGCTGACACATGATGCGTTTTTGAGCGCCGCCTTATGGCCGGGTTTGGACCAAACGGCCACGTTGTTACAATACGTATGATAAGCGTATCACCGAGGCCGACACCAAAAAAACGCCTCACCGCTTGCAAGTGCGCGCGTTGTGGAATTTCCACGGCGAAACTTTCCTGTTCGCGTGCAGCTTTCGGACTGCCTTCGACATCCAACGTTCCCGCCACCTTCAACGCCATGTCCGCTAATTCTTCCTCGCTCAATGCGCTCACCATCGCGCGTCCCGATGACTGGCATCTGCACGTGCGCGACGGCGCCATGCTTGCCGCCGTCCTGCCGCATACCGCGCGCCAGTTCGGCCGCGCGATCATCATGCCGAACCTGAAGCCGCCAGTGACGACGACGGCGCTGGCATCGGCTTATCGGGATCGCATTCTGGCGGCGTTGCCGAAAGAGGGCGCGAGTTTCGAGCCGCTGATGACGCTTTATCTCACCGACAACACGCCGCCTGACGAAATCCGCCGCGCAACGGCCAGCGGGTTCGTGCATGGCGTGAAGCTGTATCCGGCGGGCGCGACGACCAATTCGGACGCGGGCGTCACCGACTTGCTGGGCAAGTGCGCAAAGACGATCGAATCGATGCAGGAAGCCGGCATGCCGCTCCTGATCCACGGCGAAGTGACAGACGGCGATATTGATGTCTTCGATCGGGAAAAGGTGTTCATCGACCGCGTGATGACACCGCTGCGCCGCGATTTTCCGGCGCTGAAGGTCGTGTTCGAACACATCACCACGAAGGACGCCGCCGATTACGTGCGCGACGCGGAAGGGCAGATCGGCGCGACGATTACGGCGCATCACCTGCTGTTCAATCGCAACGCGATGCTCGTCGGCGGGATCCGGCCGCATTATTTCTGCTTGCCTGTGCTGAAGCGGGAGACGCATCGGCAGGCGTTGATCGAGGCGGCGACTTCTGGCAATCCGCGTTATTTCCTCGGTACGGATAGCGCGTCGCATCCGAAAGGTTTGAAAGAGCACGCGTGTGGTTGCGCGGGCTGCTATACGGCGCTGCATGCGCTGGAACTCTACGCGGAAGCGTTCGACAAAGCCGGCGCGCCCGACAAGCTCGAAGGCTTCGCAAGCTTCCACGGCCCGGATTTCTACAGCCTGCCGCGCAGCGCGGAGAAAGTCACGCTGGAACGCGCGTCCTGGACCTTGCCCGCAGAGTTCAGTGCGGGCAATGCACAGATCGTGCCGCTGAAGGGCGGCGAGTCGATCGGCTGGCGCTTCGTCGACGCTTGAGCTTCGAAGATATCGACTGGGCGCGGCCCTGGCTCGCGCCTGTTGCGGAACAGGGCGCTTCTCGACTAAAACGCATACCTTCACGAGTTGAACGATGATGTTCGCGCCGCCGCTTATGTCAGCGGTCGCGGTCGAGCCCTGAGTTTCATCGCGCAAGAAGCATTGCCCGAAGGTGCGTCCTACGAAGGCCACATCGCCGCGACTGGCCAGGTGCCGACGCACCATAATCTCCATGACTTCTTCAACGGCCTAATAGTGGTTCGCGCAGCCGCGCATCAAGGCGGCGCTCAACGCGCGCCAGGCTAATCAGATCGATGCGCTAGGCATCGGCCTGGCACGCGGCGGCGTGCGCGACGCGCTTATGCTCTTCGATGAGAACGCCGTGCTGTTCGCGTGCTCGGACACCGCGCTCTCGGATGCGCTTCGTCATTTCGACTGGCATATGTTGGGCGGATTCAACCGGTCGTCGCAACACTGGATTGTTGAACAGATTTTAGGTACTCGTCCAAGGTTTTTAACGTATTAGCAACGGCTTGGATTTCCCGAACGCTCCACCGGGACAGGTCTGTACCTTTTGGACAGTATTGTTGTAGAAGGCTATTGGTGTTTTTCATTCGTGCCACGCTGCCATGGACTTTGCGGGTCGGCGAA
>LELG01000303.1 GCA_001045575.1 Candidatus Burkholderia pumila | reverse complement strand
TGTAGCGGATCAACTTCGGCCACTGCTCGCGCAGGTAGGTAAAACCTTTCCCAAGCAGGCTTTTGGGTACGACACCGGGCGCCTGCTCAAGCATTAACGCGTTGATCGCTTGAATCACGCGTGCGCTATATCGTCGTCGCATTCGCTGTCGTCGCTGCGAGATCCACGTTGCACTGCGTGTCTCGGCCGCGAACGGCTTATTGATCAACTTGATGAAGCGCGTCGCCAACAGATTGGGCGATCGGGCTGCCTTTGTTTGGTACGCTGTCTTCCGCTTTACTTTAATAAAGTACCGTCTCAGATGGACCCAGCATCCAAGGTGCACGAGCTGGTGTCGCCGGGCGATGTCGTTGTAGGGTGCATAGCCGTCGGTCATCATGACCGCGCCCCGGTGTATACGTTAAAGCAGCGCATCGGTACACCCGAACCTGTCATCTGCGCCCAGAGATAACTCTGCGTCTGAGGTCGGCGACCCTTCTCCCCCTTTAGTACCTGGAGCGTCGTCTCATCACAGTAAATCAGTTCGGCGTCGAGCAACGCATCGCGCATCAGGTTGATGACGGGCTGGGCCGCGAGGCCGACACGGACCATGCTGGCAGCAATCGTATTCGACGAGATATCGCCGCCGAAGCGACGCAGAAGGCCCGCTTGGCGATAGAGTGGCATCCCGGAACTGATATTTGCCAGTGGCAATCCATGCGAGCGCCGATTCGCTCTCAACAGTCCGCGTGGAATGATGCGCGGCGGCGCCGGCGTGACCTTGATGCCCAGCTCGCAGCACGACACGCGTATTTGACACGTTGATGCTGGATGACGCGAAGCTGTTCGGGAATCACATCAAGCTGCTCACTGATCTCCATGCCGCACTCGACGAGAGCGGTGGCCATCGTGCGCACAGAAGCGTTCGGCTTCAGGTAGTTCATGTCGTACAACGTCGCCTGGCAGGTTGGGATCGAGCGGCTTGCGGTGGCCGCGCTTCTTGCGCGTATGCGCAGCGCCCGTCGATTCTGGAGCATCTTCCTGTGCAGGTGTACCGCTTGCGCCAAGCACTTCGGCTTCGTTGAATAGACCGAGTTGATCTGAATCTCGTGCTTCGCTTTTTGCGCCGAACAACTCGCGACGATGAGCCCTCAGTCGTTCTTCGGCAAGATCGCGTTCCGCTGTCACAAGCCGCAAGTTGCCGCGTAATGCCTCTTGTTCTTCTCGCAATGCACGGGCCGCATCGCGCTCGGCGAGCAACGCCCTCAATTCGTCAGCGGTGGTCGTGACGTTGATTGGCATGCGCTCAATTAGAGCATGCGCACCGCTTCCCTGTTCAGTTAAATAGTCCTGCTTCGGATGCCTCCGAATCGCAGTAATATGTCGTCGCCGTCGAGCAGCGCATGCAACACATTGGTCGTCATCTTTACGACTTCAGCCTTGTTGTCGGGCCAGATAAAACGGCTTGCCTCCAATCGTTTGTAACATACCTCGAAATGCAGGCTCTGGGGTGCCACAGCACAATCTTGTCCGCATCACTCACCCGTTCCACCCGTTCAGCGGACAGCAACTTCTTTGTTCGAGAACGTCGAGAGCGCAAAGCGACAACATGCCCTGCGTGGGCGCGCGACGGCGCTCGGCTGGCGTGACGAGCGGATCGTCGCTATCGATAGCGACCAAGGGGAGTCTGGAGCATCGGCGTCCTGGTGGGAGGGGTTTTAACGATTGGTCACTGACGTGGGCATGGGCCGCGCAGGTATCGTCATGGGCCTGGAGGTGTCACGCCTGGCCCGAAACAATGCTGACTGGCATCGGCTCCTGGAGATCTGCGCGCTCGCTGATACGCTGATTCTCAATGAAGACGGGATATACGATCCAGCAAGCTTCAATGACCGGCTCTTGCTCGGGCTCAAGGGAACGATGAGTGAAGCTGAGCTGAGCTTCACGTTCTCAAAGCGCGACTACGAGGCGGCATTCTGAACAAGGTGAATCGAGGCGAGTATCGGTGCCTATTACCGACCGGCTTCGTGTATATGACGACCTTGGTAACCGTAGTGCTTGACCCAGATTCCCAGGTCAGAGAGACCATCACATACTTCTTTGAGACGTTCTTGCGAGTCGGCTCTGCCAGTCAGACAGTCAAGGTCTTCAAGAAGGAAGGCCTCCTGTTTCCGTCCTGTATGCGCAACTCGAAGTTCTTAGTCTTCCAGCACCTCACGGCGTCGACGGCACTTCGGATGTTGAACAACCCGCGCTACGCAGGTGCTTACGCCTACGGCCGGCGGCACTATCGCAAACTCGCAGACGGGCGGAAAGTGCCGAGAAAGCGTGATCGCAATGACTGGCTTGCTTGCATCCCGGACGCCTATCCTGGATACATTACCTGGGAGCAGTTTCAGCAGAACCTTGCTGTTCTGGAGATGAATGGGGTCGCGGGTACAAAGTTGCGCGATCGTCGCCACCTCGAGAGGAAGCGGCTCTACTGCAGGGACGCGCCGTCTGCGGACGCTGTGGTCGGTACCTTCGACTCCGGTACCCTACGCGGAGGGGGCGACAGGAAGTCTGGTATGTCTGCGATCGAGCACATGGGGCTCGTGGAGAACCTTGCTGCCAGTCAATTGCGGGAGCGCCGATTGATGAGGCAGTTGGCGCATTGATCGTCGCGTCGATGACTCCGGCTGCCGTTGAGTTGGCATGGGAGATACGCAGGGAAATCGAAGCGCGTCACGATGAAGCCGACCGATTACGCCTGCGTGCCATCGAACGCGCCCAGTTCGATGCGGATCTTGCGCAACGGCGGCTTCATGCTGGGCGACCCGAATAATCGACTGGTCGCCGACACCCTCGAGCAAGAATGGAACGACAAGCTACGCGTATTGGCCGACGCGAGGGATCAAAGGGAGCGTAGCCAGCAGCAGGAGCGTCTCATACTCGACGATGCGATCCGCGACCGGCTCATCGCAATGACAGCGGACTTCAAAACACTGTGGCGTGATCCATCGCTGGCGAATCGAGAGCGAAAGCGGCTGCTAGCCTACCTCTTCGAGGACGTCACACTGCTCAAACTTCCAGACGAAGGGACAACAAAGATTCACGTTCGCTTCAAGGCCGGCAAGACTGAAACCGCTCACGGCGCAGAATCTCAAAACATCTGCACAACAGGTCAAAACCCAGCCAGAGGTCCTGCAGCTCATCGACAAGTTTCTCATTAACGATGACCATATGTGCTCTGAGATTGCGCCGCTCATTAATGATCGCGGTATCCGCCCCGGCGGTTGTGTCCTTCCAGGTAAGAGCAACATTCGGTTCGACGCACTGCGCAACCGAAACCCGATACTCAAGCTGGCCGCTAGGAGTTGCAGCGTTACGTGTCAGTTCCCGAGAGATCGTTGAAGGGCTGCGTCCGATACGGCGAGCGATTTCGCGTACTCCGACGCCTTGGAGCGAAAGTAGCCCAATCTCCCTCTCGCTCCGCGAACGACAAATACCTACCAGAAATAGGGTTCAACATGAAAAAAGTAGCATGCCGCCACGATAGCGCAACTAGCGCGCGCCCAACGCCTGAAATACGCCAATCGCCTCTGCTGCTTTCTCGCTCGTGATACCAGTGGCAATCTGCTTCCAAAATAGACGCTCGATCTCACGCCGATGCGACGCTGGTCGTCCCATAAATACCTCCTTGATCAAAGGTGTTGCGACGACCGGTTGAATCCGCCCAGTACCCGATGTCTGCGTATCGCCCGCCTACTGCAAAAACGAGCGCTGACGCAGAGCATGTCACGCAAGGGCAACTGCCTTGACAACGCCGCTATGGAAAACTTCTTCGGAACTCTAAAATCCGAGTTCTTCCATCTGAACCGATTCCGCGATCTCGATGAGTTGCAAACTGGCTTGGCGCACTACATCCACTACTACAATCACGACCGCATTAAGCTCAAACTAAAAGGGCTGGGTCCTGTGCAGTACAGGACCCAGCCCAAT
>LELG01000302.1 GCA_001045575.1 Candidatus Burkholderia pumila | reverse complement strand
CAATCGCTATCTCGGCTCCCTTGGCCTTCCATCGTTGCGTCGATAGCCGGGCCAACCGATCACCAATCCGAATCGCTGTGTACGGACCCTTATGCGCGGTTGTGTGGGAGGGGCGGGCCGTGAGGCCTGCCCCTACACCGATCACTCAACAAATTCGACATGATCAAGCTGATCGTCGGCCTGGGCAATCCGGGCGCCGAATACATCGCGACACGGCATAACGCGGGCTTCTGGTTCGTCGACCAGCTAGCACGCGACGCTGGCGCTACGCTGCGCGATGAGCGCCGCTTCCACGCCTTCTATGGCAAGGGCCGCATGAATGGTCACGAAATCCATCTGCTCGAACCGCAGACGTTCATGAACCGATCGGGCCAATCCGTGGTCGCGGTCGCGCAGTTCTTCAAGATTCTGCCCGATGAAATCCTCGTCGCGCACGACGAACTCGACCTGCCGCCCGGCGTCGTCAAGATGAAGTTCGGCGGCGGAAGCGGCGGGCATAACGGCTTAAAGGACATTTCCGCGCATCTGTCGTCGCAGCAGTATTGGCGGCTGCGCATCGGCATCGGGCATCCGCGGGATTTGATTCCCGAAGGCTCGCGTGCGGGCGCGAAGCCAGACGTCGCCAATTTCGTGCTGAAGCCGCTGCGCCGTGAAGAACAGGACGTGATCGATCAGTCGATCGAACGCGCGCTCGCCGTCATGCCTCATGTCATCGCTGACGAAACCGAGCGTGCGATGATGAACCTGCACCGCAATCCATAACTGGAGCCAAGAAAGTGAGCCGTTTCTGGAGCTATATCGTTCATACCCTGACGCCGTATGTGCCGGGCGAGCAGCCGCAACTGGCGCATCCGATCAAATTGAACACGAACGAAAATCCGTATCCGCCGTCCCCGCGCGTGCTCGATGCGATCAGGCGCGAATTGGGCGAAGACGGCGCATCGCTGCGCAAATATCCCGATCCGCCGTCGCGCGCGCTGCGCGAAGCGGTGGCGAAGCATCACGGAATTCGCGTTGAACAGGTGTTTGCGGGCAACGGTTCTGACGAAGTGCTTGCGCACGCGTTCCAGGCGCTGCTCAAGCACGACGAACCGATCCGCTTTCCGGATATCACATACAGCTTCTATCCGATTTATGCGCAGCTGTACGGCGTCGAATACAAGACAATTCCGCTGAACGCATATTTCGCCATCGATGTCGATGACTACCGCGCGCCCAACGGCGGCATCCTGCTGCCGAATCCGAACGCGCCAACGGGCCATGCGCTGCCGCTGTCGGAGATCGAAGTGCTGCTGAAGCAGAATCCGGACGTGCCGGTGATCATCGACGAAGCATATGTGGATTTCGGCGCTGAATCGGCGGTGAATCTGATCGATGCGTATCCGAATCTGCTCGTCGTTCAGACGACGTCGAAGGCGCGTTCGCTCGCGGGCATGCGCGTAGGCTTCGCGTTCGGCAATACCGAACTGATCGAAGCGCTGACGCGCGTGAAGGACAGCTTCAACTCGTATCCGCTCGATCGGCTCGCGCAAGCGGCGGCGACGGCGTCTTACGAAGATCAGAAGAGTTTCGAGGAAAGCTGCGCGAAAGTGATTGCAACGCGGAACACGCTGACAACGCAACTGGAAGCGCTCGGCTTCGAAGTCGTCCCGTCAGCGGCCAACTTCGTCTTCGCAAAGCATCCCAAACACGATGCCGCGACGCTCGGCACCACGTTGAAGCAGCAGGAAATCTTCGTGCGGCATTTCAAGCTGCCGCGCATCGATCAGCATCTGCGCATTTCGGTCGGTACGAACGACGAATGCGATGTGCTGATCGCCGCATTGAAAAAGCTGATTGCTTAACCTAAGTTAGGAAATCTTCTTGGCTTCCATCAGATTGTGATACTTGGCCATCAACTGCTTGGGCGATTCGGTATGCGCCGGATCGCGCGGAATGCATTCCACCGGGCAGACTTGCTGGCACTGCGGCTCATCGAAATGGCCGACGCATTCCGTGCACTTGTTCGGGTCGATGACGTAGTACGCCTCGCCCATCGAGATGGCGTCGTTCGGGCATTCGGGCTCGCAAACGTCGCAGTTGATGCACTCGTCGGTAATGATCAAAGACACGCTTCACTCTCTTGCGCCGGACTTCCAGAGCCCGGCGCGCTGAATACTCAAGCGCTGCGCTTGATTCGCGACCTTGTCGATCAGCCGCTTCTCCACGGACGGAAACACGAACTTGCTCACGTCTCCGCCGAGCTGCGCAATCTCGCGCACGATACTGCCGCTGATGAACTGATACTGATCGGACGGCGTCATGAACATGGTCTCGACGTCGGGCAATAAATAGCGGTTCATGCCGGACATCTGAAACTCATACTCGAAATCCGACACGGCGCGCAGGCCGCGCACGATCACGCGCGCGTTGTTCTTGCGCACAAAATCCTTCAGCAAGCCGGTAAAACTGTTCACCTGCACGTTCGGATAATGCCCGAGCACGTCATTGGCGATGTCGAGCCGTTCCTGCAGAGTGAAAAACGGCTTCTTCGCGCGGCTATCCGCGACGCCTACGATCAGCGTATCAAAAATGCTCGATGCGCGCCGGACGATATCTTCGTGACCCCGAGTGAGCGGGTCGAATGTTCCCGGATACACGGCGACAACCATGAGCTTCTCTCCTCTTTTACTTTTATTTAGCCAGCCTCGTTTCCTGCAGCGCGGCATTCAAGCGCGCACCAGATCAGGGAACGCGCATTATTCCTCATTTTCGCGGCGCAGCAAATGATAGCGAACCGCACCTGCTTTCCCCTCGCGTACGACTGTCCAGCCGGCGAGCGCATCAATGGCGGACGGGTCGAGCGGATCGCCGCATTCGACATAAATTGCGCCATCGGGCGATGCCAGCGGCGCGACCACTTCCAGCGCGCGCTGGAGCAGCGCGGCATCGCCGAAAGGGGAATCCAGGAAGATGACATCGAAGGATTTGGGCGCGAGACCGCTGGCGAAACGCAGCGCATCCGCTTCCGCAATCTCGATGTTCCGCGCGCCGAGCTTCGCCTGATTCGCGCGCATCTGCACTGCGGCTTTCGAGCTTTTTTCGACTATCACGACACGCGATGCGCCGCGCGACGCCGCTTCGAATCCGAGCGCGCCGCTTCCGGCGAAAAGATCAAGACAGGTCTGGCCGGTCAGATCCTGGCCGAGCCAGTTGAACAGCGTTTCGCGGACGCGGTCGGGCGTGGGGCGAAGGCCATCGAGATCGAGCACGGGCAGCGACGTGCGTTTCCAGTCACCACCGATGATGCGGATGGTGTGCGGTTTGCCGCCACGCGACGGCGTATGTTGAGGCAGGGACGAGCGAGGCATAAGGACGAATTTCGATTCTGCCCGCGCGATTGGGAATAGTTTTACGGCGGCGCGAGCACTGAGCGTCCACGTTACCACAGCCGCCCGCTTATGCCGGGAAGCGCACGCGGCAGCCCGGAAGGCCGCGCGCTTGCCTGATAAAATACGCGGCTTCGTGCGACGCGAGTCGCATCGACTGTCGGCGATGAGCCGACCTATTGGTGACCTCTGGTCACCCCTGTGAAAATGGGAACTGGCACCACAGTACGCTGGAACTCACTATTGGGTGAAAAGCGGTTGTAGTTGACCGCCTATCGCATTACATTAGCCCCGATGGGCGGGCAAATTCCCCGCCTGTGGGCAACCTAAAATCCCCCACCTAGAAATCGCGGAGCATGATGCTGGCGCGCGAGGTCTGGCAGGACGTTATTACCTTGCACCCCTTGAAGAAGGAAGAAGAGGGGTTGTTGGAGTGAATGTCTTGAAGCCGCATCTGCAAACAACCATCGCCACGCTCGCTCGTCGCCGCGGGCAAAAGTCAGCGGGAGATTGCCCGATTAGGGGAGTTGACCGGAAGACGATCCGTAAGTACCAGGGAGCAATTCGGCAATTCACGGCGGCGCAGGCAAATTTTCCCCACGGTACCCACCGGC
>LELG01000301.1 GCA_001045575.1 Candidatus Burkholderia pumila | reverse complement strand
TGATAGCTCGCAATCCAGCGGCGCCGCACAGAGCGCCCAACTCCACATATCGCGCTGCCAGCACCTCTGTCCCAACGCCACCCGCGAGGTACTCATCAACTACTTGCTGCCGGAACTGCTCGTTGTACTTCGTCATGAAAAACACCCCAAAAAGCCAGATCGATGTCCAACTTTTAGGGGCAGTTCAGTTTGGCGGACCGAATCCATATCAGTGGAGCCATGGAGGAGACAGGAGTAGAAACTTTTGTTGAGATGCAACGACTTGGTATACCATTGCCATTGCGTCAACTTGTCTCAAGGTTGCGTCATCGAGAGCACGAACTGAAGCTGATTTGCCAAAATCGGCTTGACCAGATGCATGTCGAAACCCGCCGCCTGCGTCATTTCACGATGCTGCGGAAGGTCCTCTGATCCGTGTCCCTCCAAGAAAGGTAATCGGCCCATAGCGAACTCTCCTTTCGTTTGCTTATTGTCCGGCGCTGCTCGGCGTCCGGCGAAATGAAACCGTGGAGAACGAACCACGCAATCGACGCCTCCGTAACGAGTTCATCATTCTCTTTCAAGCGTTTTCGCGCTTTCGCTTTCACGCTTTCAGGCACTTTGGAAGTCAGTACCTTGAGATCCCTTTCATGCGCCGCGCTGATCGCGTCAACCGACTCACGCGTAAAAACACAAATTATCGATAACACCCATCCACGAGTCTCCTTCTAAAAAAATCGGAATCGTAATTATAGACTTCAAAAACTTCGTTGCTAAACTTACGAAGCAAGAAATTTTATGCTAGCGCTGCTCCGCCACATCCACATCTGCATGACGTGCCGTCAGCGTGCACACCACCGCGATCAACGTTAGCACGATCCCCGCCATCACGTAGAAAAAAAGTCAGTGCGAGCGGTGACCCTGTCGCGCGAATCAGCTACGTCACGATGAACTGCCCGAACGGCAGCTTCTCAACTGCGAGACCGCAAATGTCGGCAGATAGGCGATCAGCACATAAACCGTCACCGTCAGCGCGATCCCCGACCCCAGCCCGCACAGCACTTCGCGGCCATGCGCGCCGAAGACTTCACCGAGCGTCGCGCGGTTTTTTGCCCGTGCAGGAACGCTTCAGTATCCAGCATATTGCGGCGGATGTGTGCCCAGCAGCAGGGAAGCCGCCTGACTCGACATCTGAAAACTGCCGTAGAATCCGGGCTTCGAGAACGGCGCTGCTTCGATCAACAAAGCTGTCGAACTACCGAACTCACCGCCGGCGGAAAAGCCCTGAAGCAAGCGCGCAAACACGATGATCAACGGCGCGCCAATCCCGATCGTCGAATAAGGCGGCCGCGATGGCAAGCATCAAAATGTCGATCGTCATCAAGCCAATGACCATCATCAGCGCAGCTTTACGTCCCGCGCGATCCGCATAAAGCCCGAGCACGATGCCGCCCACCGGCCGCATTACGAACGCGACGCCGAAGGTCGCGGTTCAGAAGAGAATCGACGAATAATCGCTGTGGGTCGGGAAAAACAGCCGCGCGATAACGACTGTCACGAAGCCGAACACCGTGACAGTCGTACCACTCCATCGCGCTGCCGATCACCGCAGCCGTCACCGCGCGTGCGTTCAATGGTTTCAATGGTCTGCCTGCCATGCGAAGCCCCTTGCTTGGGTAAGTCATCGGGTTCGAACTCGAGTGTAAAAGACGCATCGACGCGCGATAAAAGCGAAATAAAACGCGCCGGGCCTTTCGACCGGCGCGTTCAGATGCCGAAGCGCTAAAAAGCTTAAGCCTTCGCCTTCTTCACATACGCGTTGCACCAGCCCTTCGATGCCACCTGCTTGCTGCTGAACATCGGACAGGGCGCGTAGGCATCGCTCGATTTGCCGTGATAAAATAGTAATTATTGCAATCTTGCCGCCCGGCGGCGTACTTCGTGTACTTGGCCTTATCGAGTCTGCTGACGTCTTCCTTGTAGCTAGCCGAGCGCCTGAGCGGTGGGATCGCTTTCGGCCACTTTGGGTTGCATCGGCAAAAACGGCGCGTGACCCGAGCGCGAGCGTCGATGCAACGCCCACGCTTGTCAGAATAAACGTGCGACGAGATGCCTTCATGGTGACTCACTCCATGTTGTATTGGAGGATGCGCCGTTCTTGGCAACGGCGATGCCTGAGCATAACGCTTGGTAAGCGAGTCAACGCGGCCAAATCTTAGAGATAAGCGATAATAGAAAGCTTAATGTAAGAGTAAGCGGGACATTTCCGCGACACGTTCGGCAATGGCCAGCGAAACCGTCAATCCCGGCGATTCAATGCCAAACAGATTCACCAGTCCCGGCACGCCATGCGCCGACTTTCCTTGAATCATGAAGTCGGCCGCCGCTTGTCCGGGCCCGGACAAGCGGCGGCCGAATGCCAGCGCACACGGGTTGCAGCGCGTTATCGGGAAGCGCGGGCCAGTACGCGCGGATCGCGGCATAAAAGGAATTGGCGCGTTTCGGATCGACTTCGTAGTTCAGCGATTGCACCCATTCCACGTCGGAACCGAACTTCGCCTGCCCGCCCAGATCGATGGTGAGATGGACGCCGAGTCCAGCTTCGTTGGGCATCGGATAAATGAGACGTTCGAAGGGCGCGCGACCGCTCACGCTGAAGTAATTGCCCTTCGCAAATTAGAGCGGCGGCACATGGCGGTCGTCGAGGCCGCGAATTTTGCTTGCGATGTCATTTGCATGCAGCCCGGCGCTGTTGATGAGATACGACGCCCGGAACCGCGCGGACGCATCGCCCGCCGCCGGTCTGGACGATGAAGCAGCCTTCGCGCGCGTCGATCGACTCGACGGGCGTATGGAAGACGATGTTCGCGCCGTGATTCTCCGCTTCGTCCTGCGCGAGCATGTACTGATGACTATCGACGATGCCCGTCAACGGCAACCACACACCTCGACGCATTCGAGCTGCGGCTCCATCTGTTTAGCCTGCGCGTCGCTGATGCGCGTCGTCAAACCCTGCAGCGGTTTTCGATGCCCTTTTGCTGCAACGCGGCCAGTTACGGCACCTGATTGCGCGCGGTCGCCACGAGCAGCTTCCCGCATTGCCGATGCGGCAGCTCGTTCGCCTGGTAAAACGCGTAGAGCATGTCGCGCCCGCGCACGCACAGTTCGGCCTTCAGCGCGAGCCGCGCGAATAGTAGATGCCCGCATGGATCACTTCGCTATTGCGCGAACTCGTGCCGATACCGATCGCCTCATCCGCTTCCAGCACGATGACTTCGCGCCCGCACATCACAAACGCACGGGCAATGCCCAGCCCTACGACGCCCACGCCGATCACCACGCATTCGATCCGATCCATGCTCCTATCCGCGATAGTTGTCTCGAAACATTGTACTGGCGCGGCTATTGTGCGTTACACAACAAATGCCATCGAACTAGATCATTTTTTCGGAGCAATGCAGAAAAAGGCACGAAAATGGCCGTTCAATGTCAAAAAAATCAGCTTTTAACGGCGTTTTTTGGCAATTTCTGAAAATCCGCTCACGTCAGAGAAGCCCATCAGTTTGCGCCGCGCATTGCGGTCGATGACGATATTGCGCGCCGCATGCCGCGTAGCGATGCCTGTGTGAGTGCATCACCGAGGGTTTCGAGGAAGCGCGCGCCCCACGTGTGCGCGTTGCGGATCTCCGCGTCTCCGCGTAGATTGCTTGCGCAATTCGCCACGCGAACCGCCGTCCGCCGCGAGGAAATCGCGCGCGCCATCGAAGCGAATCAGGTCGTCATCGTCAGCAGCGAAACCGGCTCCGGCAAAACCAAGCAGCTTCCGAAGATTTGCCTCGCGCTCGGACGCGGAACTCGGCACGCCGTTCGGCGAAGTCGTCGGCTACAAGGTGATCTCGTACCGACTGTCAACGCATGTTTGCGACTTTTAAGCGACGCTCTACGCCGGTTCTGGCAAGGGCTAGTTGCGGCGAGAATTGCGCAGCAACGATACGTTTGCCCTCTTGAACGGGGTAAT
>LELG01000300.1 GCA_001045575.1 Candidatus Burkholderia pumila | reverse complement strand
GTTCTACTACGCCAACGAGTTTCGTGATCTCGACGATCTCGAGAAAGGCCTGAAGGAATACATTCACTACTACAACCACGAGCGAATCAAGCTGAAAGCCCAAGGGGGCTCAGTCCCGTCGATTATCAAGTTTGCTTCGCTACAGCATAGCCATCAGTCGTCCAACTTTCTGGGTGCGGTCCACTGGACTGCTGAGGACACAGACATGGAAGCGATCAGGAGCGTGGAGTACGACCGGCCTCAGGGCCTGACGTGCGGAGTGGGCAAGGCGTGGGCGCGCGTGCCGGACGCGCCGTCTGCAGAACGCAAGCGTGAGTTGAAGGAGCGCATCCGCGCGCTGCTTCGGCAAGAAAAAGCAGTGCTCGTCGCGCATTATTACGTTGATGCCGAACTGCAGGAACTCGCCGATGAAACCGGCGGCTGCGTTGCCGATTCGCTCGAAATGGCGCGTTTCGGGCGCGATCACGCGGCAAAGACGCTTGTCGTCGCGAGCGTGCGCTTCATGGGCGAGACGGCGAAAATCCTGAGCCCGAACAAGCGCATTCTGATGCCCGATCTCGACGCGACGTGCTCACTCGATCTCGGCTGTCCCGTCGATGAATTCTCGGCGTTCTGCGATCAGCATCCCGACCGCACGGTCGTCGTGTATGCGAACACAAGCGCCGCCGTGAAGGCGTGCGCGGACTGGATGGTAACGTCGTCGATCGGTCTGGAAATCGTCGCGGACCTGCACGCGCGCGGCGAGAAGATTTTGTGGGCGCCGGACCGGCATCTCGGCAACTACATTCAGAAGAAGACCGGCGCGGACATGTTGATGTGGCAAGGCTCGTGTCTCGTGCACGACGAGTTCAAGGGCATCGAACTGGACTTGCTGCGCGCCGAATATCCGGATGCGAAAGTGCTCGTGCATCCGGAGTCGCCGGAAGGGGTCGTCAAGCTGGCGGATGTCGTCGGCTCGACCACGCAGTTGATCGATGCCGCCGTGAAGCTCGATGCGCAGCGCTTCATCGTGGCGACGGACCTCGGCATTCTGCACAAGATGCGGCTCGCAGCGCCCAGCAAGACATTCATCGAAGCGCCGACCGCTGGAAACAGCGCCACGTGCAAGAGTTGCGCGCATTGCCCGTGGATGGCAATGAACGGCCTCGCCAATCTTGCCGACGTGCTCGAACGCGGCCACAACGAGATATTCGTCGACCCGCAAATCGGCGAACGCGCGCGCGTGCCGATTGACCGCATGCTCGACTTTGCCGCGCGTCACAAGAAGCGCGTGCAGGCGAGCGGCGACCTCGCAAAAGACGCGCAACTGTTCACCAGTGTCGGAGCCGCCTGAATGTCATTGTTCGATGAAATCCGCCAACAGTACGGCGAAGTGTTCGACGCCGCACTCGCCCGCAATGTCGTCGATGCGCTCGAAGAAGACGTTGGTAGCGGCGATCACACGGGCCCTCTCGTGCCCGCGGATGCGCGTCGTACGGCTCGGATCATCGTGCGCGAGGATGCAGTGCTGTGCGGCTCGCCGTGGTTCGATGAAGTGATGCGCCGTGTCGATCCGTCGATCGAAGTGGAATGGCAGTACCGCGACGGCGATCGCATGAACGCGGACACGTCCGTCGCGCTGCTGCACGGTTCCGCGCGTTCGCTGCTGACGGCGGAGCGCAACGGCCTGAACTTTCTGCAACTGCTGTCGGGCGTGGCGACCGCGACGCGCCGTTATGTCGATGCGATCGCCGGCATGCGCGCGCGCATTCTGGATACACGCAAGACGCTGCCCGGCTTGAGGCTCGCGCAGAAGTACGCGGTGCGCGTGGGCGGCGGCGCGAATCAGCGGCTCGCGTTGTACGACGGAATTCTGATCAAGGAAAACCATATCGCGGCAGCGAGCGGCGTGGGTGCGGCGATGGAGGCGGCGCTCGCGCTCAACGCAGGCGTCACGATTCAGATCGAAGTCGAAACGCTTGAACAGTTGGAAACGGCGTTGGCGCATCGCGCGAAGTCGATCCTGCTCGACAACTTCACTCCGGAAAACATGCGCGCTGCCGTGCGCATCACTGCCGGCCGTGCGCTGCTCGAAGTGTCGGGCAGCGTGAACTTCGATACAGTGCGCGCGATTGCGGAAACGGGCGTGGACCGCATCTCCATCGGCGCGCTGACGAAGGACGTCCGCGCGACCGACTTTTCGATGCGGCTTATCTAACTCAAACGCTTCGACGACGCACAGCCGGCGGCATCAAAACCGTCGACAGCGCCTTCGGCAAGGTTTCGGGCCAATCGCGGCTGTAGTGCAAACCGCGACTTTCGCGCCGCGCACACGCGCTCTCGACGATCAGCGACGCCACATCGACGAGATTGCGCAGTTCCAGCAGGTCGCGGCTCACCTTGAAGTTTGCGTAGTACTCGTGGATCTCGTTACGCAGCAGCGCAATCCGATGCTGCGCGCGCACCAGCCGCTTGTCCGTCCGAACGATGCCCACGTAATTCCACATCAGCCGCCGCAACTCGTCCCAGTTGTGCGCGACGACGACTTCCTCATCGGCGTCCGACACGCGGCTCTCGTCCCAATCCGGCAACTCGGTGTGGCATCCGTTCGAATAGCCATCGGCTTCGATCGCCTGTGCGGCCGAGCGCCCGACCACGAGACATTCCAGCAACGAATTGCTCGCCAGCCGGTTCGCGCCATGCAAACCCGTGTACGACGTCTCGCCAACCGCATACAAGCCTGGCCGATCTGTGCGTCCCGCAAGGTCCGTCACGATGCCGCCGCATGTGTAATGCGCCGCCGGCACGACGGGAATCGGCTCTTTGGCGATGTCGATGCCGAACTCGCGGCAGCGCGCGAGGATCGTCGGAAAATGCTCTTCGAGAAAGGCACGCGGCTGATGGCTAATGTCCAGATACACGCAGTCGATGCCGCGTTTCTTGATCTCGAAGTCGATCGCACGGGCGACGATATCGCGCGGCGTGAGTTCGGCGCGTTTGTCGTGCGCGGGCATGAAGCGGGTGCCGTCGGGAAGACGCAGGATGCCGCCTTCGCCGCGCACGGCTTCGGAAATCAGAAACGACTTCGCGTACGGATGGAAGAGGCAGGTCGGATGAAACTGGATGAACTCCATATTGGCGACGCGGCAGCCCGCGCGCCACGCCATTGCGATGCCGTCGCCGGTCGCGGTGTCGGGGTTCGTCGTGTAAAGATAGACCTTGCCCGTGCCGCCTGTGGCGAGAACGGTATGCGGAGCCTGAATCGTCACCGTGCGGCCCGAGTTCACATCGAACGCATACAGTCCGTGACAGCGATATCCCGGAAGCCCGAGCCGGTCCGACGTGATCAGATCGATCGCGTGGTGATCTTCGAGAATGGTGATGTTCGGATGCCGCCGCACGCGTTCGGCAAGCGTGGCGACGACGGCGTGACCAGTGGCATCGGCAGCATGAATGATCCGGCGATGACTATGTCCGCCTTCACACGTCAGATGGAAGCCGAGTTCGGCGGCGGCGTCGCGCGTGAAGGGCACGCCTTCGTCGATGAGCCATTGAATCGCCGCGCGCCCGTTCTCGACGATGAAGCGCGTCGCGGCTTCATCGCACAAGCCGCCGCCCGCGATGAGCGTATCGCTCACATGATCGTCGATACTGTCGGCGGAATCGAGCACCGCCGCGATGCCGCCCTGCGCCCAGTCGCTCGCGCCGACGCTCGCCGCGCGCTTGGCGAGAATCACCACGCGCCGCGTCTCGGCCAGGTTCAGCGCGACGCTCAGGCCCGCAAGGCCGCTTCCCACGATCGCCACATCGAAGTTCATGCCGCCGTTTCTCCGTCCATGTTTATTTTTTGGGATAAGCCGGGAAGCATAACGCGCGTGAACATCGTGTGACACAGAAATAAGGCGGATTCAACCGGTCGTCGCAACACCGGATTGTTAAACAGATTTAGATATTCGTTCAAGGCTTGTCTTCCAATCAAGCGTTTTCCGGGACCTGGAATTCAGTGCATTGGCAACGGCCTGGATCTCT
>LELG01000030.1 GCA_001045575.1 Candidatus Burkholderia pumila | reverse complement strand
CCCGCTCGCCCTGATCGGCAACGCCTTTTATCCGGTTAGCCTTGTCCATCGGCTCGCAGTTTCGCTTCACGCTTCCTCCCCACGTCCGGTCACCCTTTCGCAGTTGCGCTTCGCTTCATTCGCTGTGGTCAACTTGCGGTGGAACTTGCACCCACGAGTATGCGCCCAGCATGGGCGCATACGTGAAAAATGCCCGCGCTACCGTCAGGCCACGCGGGCATTCGCTTTTCCGTGCTTGAGCGCGTCAGGCCGTCAAAGCCGCGGCTCGGCGTTCTTCGGATCAGCCGGAACGATGGGCGTCGCGGAATTCGGGCCATCGGGCATGTCCGGTTCTTCCGGATTTGCGGGCGCGTCGGGATAGAGCAGCTTGTCGGGATCCGGCTCGATTGGCTCTTCGGGGGAGCGTATCATGATGAATATAGGTTCTCCTTGACTATTGCTGTGTTTCTCGCAACGAGCGTTCCCGCCATCATTCCGCTGCCTGCTGCGCGGGTTGCGCGTCATTTGAGTGTGCTTCGTTCGCATTGCGCACATAATGGGCGATGAACGCGCCGCAAACGAGCAGTGCGACTGATATCCCCGCCGACCAGCGCACCGCATCGACGATATGCGCCGATGCCGCCGCGCTTTCCGCATGGCCCGCCAGCGCGCCGAACGCCGCTTGTCGACGATGCCCAGCAGAGCCGTCGTCATCGCCGGGACCGTGATGCCCATGCCGGACGGAATCAGCAGCAACAAACAGCGGGAGTGTGGGCGTCGACCGACCGATGAACATCAGCGCGGCGAAGCCGAGCGCATCGAGCAGCGCGCCGGCGATCATCGGCAAGCGCGAGCCAAAACGCGCGGTCACCGGGCCGCTTGCGAGATTCGACAGCAGAAATCCGCCCGTCGGTAGAAACGCAAGGCCAGTTTGCAGGGGCGAATGGCCGAGTACGCGCTGAAGGTACAGGCTCAGCACGAACACCATCCCATAATAGATAAAGATAAGATTCACGCCGATTCCGAACAGCGTCGCCGCGCTGAACGTGCGGTCGGCGAAGAGCGAAAGCGGCAGCATCGGCTCGTGCGTGCGCCGTTCGATGGCGATGAAACCCGCCGTCGATGCTGCCGCCAGCAGCAAGCCGCCAATCACGAGCGGATGCAACAGCCCAAGCGGCCGCATCTCGATGACCGCCGACGAACGCCATCAGTGCCACGATGGCCAGCGCCGCCTATAGACGCCTGCCGTGCACGCGGTTTCATCGGCATAACGAACAGGGCGATGCCCGGGCACGTTATCGACCCATGCATAGGTTGCGAGCAATCCGGCGGCGCAGATCGGCAGATTGACCCAGAAGATGCTGCGCCAGCCGAAAGCCGCGATTAGCACGTCGCCGACGATCGGGCCCGAACGCGATCGAAATGGAGCCTGCCGCCGTCCACAAGCCGACCGCGCGCGCGCCCGCACGTCGCGCGTCTGCCTGATGAACAGCGTCATCAATGCGCCGACGATACACAGCACAGCGACGTAGTACACTGGCACGAGCGGGTTCCACTTCATCAACAATGAAACGACGACAGGCATCAGTCCGCCGAAGATCGCGTACGACACGTTGTACGAAAACGAGATGCCCGAGAAGCGCACGACCGGCGGGAACGACTTGACCATCACGAACGGAATTGCACCGTTCACGCCGACGAAGACGCCCGCGAGCGCATACCACGGCAGCAGCACGGAGGCATCGAGCGCGACTTCGCGGAACATCATGTAGTACGACAAGGCCAGCGCCAGACCACCGATGGAAATGGTCCGGCCAGCGCCGATCCTGCCAGCAAGCAGCCGATCGTCAGGAACAGCGTCGCCACGCAGTTCGCCACCAGCACCGTCGCCGGCGCGATCTGGAATTGCTTCTGCAGGAGCGCCGGCGTCATCAGGATCATGACGACGATGGCGGCCGACAGCATCCACGTGAGCAGCATCGAAACGATGACGGCTCGGCCGTGGTCGCGCAGCACGGCCTTCAGCTGGATTTTCGCCGCGATGGCCTTGCGCTTCTTCAGCCCCGCGAACACCGGCGTTTCATGCAGCCAGCAGTGCAGATACACCGAGCACAGGCCGAACACACCGCCGAGCAGGAACGGCAGACGCCACGCGAAATCCGCAATCTGCGCGGGCGCGAAGCTCTTGTTAATGGCCGTGGCGACCAGCGATCCGAGCAGAATGCCCGCCGTCAGACCGGAGGTGAGCGTGCCGCATGCATAACCGACATGCCGGTTATGCACGTGCTCCGAGACGAACACCCACGCGCCCGACACTTCGCCGCCGACCGTCGCGCCCTGCATTACGCGGAACAGGAGCAGCAGCACCGGTACCATCAAACCGATGGACGCGTACGTCGGCAAGAGGCCCATCAGCAGAGTGGGCACGGACATCAGCAGGAGGAGAGCGTGAACATGCGCTTGCGGCCGAGCAGATCGCCGAAGTGCGCCATGATGATGCCGCCCAACGGCCGCGCCAGATAACCCGCTGCGAAGATGCCGAAGGTCTGCTGCAATTGACGCAACCAGTCAGGAATCGATGCCGGGGAAAAAACAGTTGCCCGATCACGGGCGCGAAAAACACGAAGATGATGAAGTCGTAGAACTCAAGCGCGCCGCCGAGCTGGGCCAGGGTCAGAGTCTTGTAGTCGCTGCGCGTCAGCATGCGGCCGGGCGGTGCGTTCGCCGCTGGAGAGAGGTGTTGCCTGCATCGAAAAGAAACCCGTAAGTGAACGTGCGTGCCGCGTGAAAGCGGCAGATATTGGAAACGGTCAGACTTGCCCTTCGGGAGAGGAGACGCGCCGGATGAGCGCGAAGCGGGAACCACTCGGGCGCGGATGCATGACGCGGCCCGTCCACCGCGCCGCGTCATGCGACTGGCGGTCGCGCTCGCGGCGGTCTTCGCGGCGTTTCGGTAAAAACGACGAAAGCGGGAATTTTGTCAGCCAAGCGCGCGATGTTACAGGACGAAAGACACGACACTTTTGGACAAATCGTCTGCGGAGAACAACGGCATGGCGCGCGGCTAGGAACGCGCTTCGCCGTCACATGCGTTGACACATTCGGACCTTTCCGATGTGAAAGAGCAGTCACGCTCTAGAGAATGGGGGCCTGTAAATAACCGGTCTCAACCGTCTCAACCCTTCGAGACACCCTGCGTTGCCTGCTCAAAGGCACGCATGTACCTTAGATTGACAGGCTTCTCTATGCGCGTCGCTGTTTTGCAAACGCCCCCCCCCCAGCTATCGCAACCTCATCAGCGACGTAGTCAAACGTCTCGGTCATACGTGTGTGACCTTCGGCGACGGCTTGCTGCTCTCCAAGGCGCTTTCGCGCTCCACCGTGGATCTGCTGATCCTCGACTGGAATTGAATTCCACCGGCCTGTGCGGGCTGGATCTGCTCAAATCCGTGCGCTCCAGCTTCGGTGAGCGGCGTGCCGGTCCTGTTCGCCACGCCGGACGGCGCCGAACACAACATCGTGTGCGCGCTGACGGCCGGTAAGGACGACTACGTCGTGTATCCCATCCGTCCGGGCGAATTCGGCGCGCATATCGAAGCGCTGCTGCGCCGCGCTTATCCGGCGAATTCGCACGCGTTCCTCGAAGTCGGCCCGTATCGCTTTGATTCGCGTCAGCAGACCGCCACCGTGCGCGGCAAGCCCGTGTCGCTGTCAGGCACGCAGTTCCGGCGGGCGCAACTGTTCTTCTCAAACATCGGCTGCGTGCTGTCGCGCGATCACATCTTTGCGATGGTCTGGGGCCGCGAGTTCCGCGAAACCACGCGCACCATCGACAGCCACGTGTCGCGTCTGCGTCTCGCGCTGGAAATCGAGCCAGTGAATCACCTCCGGTTGCAGCCGGTCTATAAGAGCGGTTATCGTCTTCTAGAGTGATTATCGTCTGCTGCGTCTTTTACGATGAAAACGAAGACACCGGCGCGGATGACGCCTAGCAAATCGCCGCTTAAAGGCACACCGGAAAATTCCGTCGTAAGACGGCGTGTTTTCTTCAAAGCGCAGGCCGCGTTTCGATATTCCTCCAGATCAGCGCTTCGATTTCCCTGCGCTCATCACCCGCCAGCGGCAAGCGCGGCGCCCCCACCGGCTCCGTGCCCAAACCAACGATCGCTTCCGCGAGCTTGATGTTCTGCACCAGCTTGTGCGACACATCGAGCGCGAGCATCGGTGCGAACCAGCGGTAGATGGCGCGTGTTTCCTCCATGCACCCTGCGCGAATCAGCTTGTAAATGGCAACCTTCTCGCACGGAAACGCACACACGAGGCCTGCAACCCAGCCGTGCGCCCATCAGTATGGCTTCCATGGCGAAATTGTCGACGCCGCAAAACAGCGCGTAGCGGTTGCCGACTTCGTTGATGAGATCGGCCGATGCGCCGCACGTCGCCGCTCGATTCCTTGATCGCCGCGAACTTCGTGTCTTCGGCCAGTTCCGCGAACATCTTCGGAGTCACGTCGCCGCCGTACGTCAGCGGATTGTTATAGACCATGATCGGCTTGACGGCAGCCATCGAGCGTGCTGTTTTCGGCGATGCTCAGCAGCACCGGCACTCGCCCGCGCGACGCTTCCACGGTGATATCTAGCACCTCCAGCTTTTCATCGAGCGACAGCGTCGATGCCTCGCCCAGCGTCCGCACACGATGATGCCGTCCACACCTGCCTCGATCTGCGCTGCGCATCGATATTCTTCGCGGTCCACGCGCGGTCTATGCTGAAATCCGCGTTGAACTTGGTGGTGACGGCGGGCATCACGCCTTCCCAGATATGCGGCCCGGCAGTTCTCCGTTCGAAGTTGGAATAACCGCAGTTTAGGCATCGAGAATTCGCTGGTCTTGCGTGTTTCAAGCGCTGCGTACGCCGATTTCGGCACAACTTCAGAGCACGGGAATTGTGCCGATTTCGTCATCGAAACCGCGAAACATCGCCAAAACGCTGCACGTGTGCATTTCTATGATAAGCGCATGAAAACCATCGACTTCATCGACTCCTCACATATGAGCGGCGAACCAACCGCGCCTCGTGATGGCGGGTGGCCCAGACCTCGGCGGCAGCACGCTGGCGCAACGGCTCGACGTGTTTCGCACGCGCTTCGACGACTGGCGGCGCGCGATCGTCAAGGAGCCGCGCGGCTCGGACATCGTGGTTGGCGCGTTGCTCTGCGAGCCGGATCACGCGGACGCGGCGGCGGGCGTTATCTTTGGCGGGCGTTATCTTTTTCAATAACGTGGGTTATCTCGGCATGTGCGGGCACGGTACCATCGGGCTGGTCGGGTCGCGGCGTGGCACATGCGGGGCGGATCGGGGCAGGGCGGCATCGCATCGATACGCTTGTCGGTCCCGTCGATGCCAACGCTCACGCCGATGGCAGCGTCAGCGTGCGCAACGTGCCTGCCTATCGGCATCGACGTGCGGTGACGGTCGACGTGCCGGGCCACGGCGCATTGACGAGCGATGTCGCGTGGGCGGAAACTGGTTTTCCTGGTGGCCGATCACGGACGCGAACTTGTGCCGTCGAGAATCGTCGAATTGACGACATTCACTGAAGCCATCCGCGACGCGCTGCATGCGCAAGTCATCACGGGCAAAGATGGCGCGTATGTCAACCATATCGAGCTTTTCGCGGATTCGACTGCGCCGAACGTCGATAATCGCAACTTCGTGCTGTGTCCCGGCAGCGCATACGACCGCTCGCCGTGCGGCACGAACACTAGCGCAAAGCTCGCCTCGCGGCGGAAGGCGAACTCGCGGCGGGCGCGGTGTGGCGGTAGGCAAGCATCATCGGCAGCGTGTTCGAAGCCGTTTATTCGATGGACGGCGATGCGCTCATTCCCACCATCACCGGCTTCGCACACGTGATGGCGGAGGGCCGGCTCGTGTTCGACGAGCGCGATCTGTTCGCACGCGGCATCGATCTGAACGCGAATGTGAACAACGGCGCATGAAGGCGGATGCGATCGTCGTCGGAGCGGCGTGCGCGGCGGAACTGGCGGCGCGCGGCTTGTCGGTGTTCGATGCGCACGGAATCGGCGGCGGTGCGACGGCGGCGGGCATGGGCCACATCATCGTGATGAACGACTCGCTCGCGGAATTCGCGCTGTCACTGGCTTCGCGCGCCATGTGGCTCGAAATTGCGGCAAATTTGCGCGCGCGATGCGTTTTCGCGCTGCGGCTCGCTGTGGGTCGCGCAGGACGAAGAAAAACTCGACGCCGCCCACGCGATGCATGGCGGTCTTCTTCTTGTCGATGACGACGCCATCGTTTATGCGCCTTCTGCGGCGCAATGTCTGCTGATGTCTTCGGCACGCATTCGCGTGTTCACTCAGAGCGAAGTCTCCAGGGGCGAGGCCGGCAGCGTGACGCTCGCCAACGGCGAGCGCAGAAGCGCGCAGTACGTCGTCCTTGCGAACGGCATGCAGGCAGCGCAGTTGATCGACGGCTTGCCGCTCGAACCAAAGAAAGGGCATCTGCTCATCACCGACCATTACATTATCCCGCGGCTACGCCGAATGAGTTTCCGTCATCGGTCCGTCAAGGAACGGCGTGTGGCTCGCGGCGGGCCACGAAGGTCTGGGCGTGACGACGGCGAAGCTGCTCGTGTCCATGATGTTCGGCGAAGAATGCGCGTTGAATGCGCACGCGCAGGCGGTCGTGCCATCCAGATTCGCAAGGGCCGTCGCGCATGACTGAACTCGTGCATATCATGATCGATGGCGAGTCGCTCGCCGTGCCCGCGTTCACGACCATCACCGCCGCGCTCGCCATGCGTCGTTCAGGCGCGACGCACCGCTCCGTCACCGGCCAGCCGCGCGCATGTGCTCGGCTGCCAGACGCTATGCCGCGCGGGCCAGATCATTGAGACGACGCGATGAACGCTGATCCGTTCGATGTCGCCATCATCGGCGCAGGGCCGGCGGGTCTCGCCGCGTTGCGGGTCGCGGCGCAGGCGAGCGCGCGCGTCGTGTTGATTGATGACAATTCGCGTCTGGGTGGCAGATCTGGTGGCAGGGTCCGCACGTTACGCCCTCCGCGCCGCCGCAAGCGTGGGCTTCAGACGTGAGCACGCTGAAGAATCTCGTCGTGTTGAACGGGTGAAAGTTGCGGGGGGGCTACATCCGGAAGAGCACTGCTTATTGAACACGAGGGCACGCCGCGCATTATCGGCTGGACGAAGCTGATTCTTGCCACCGGCGCACGCGAACACCTGCTTCCGTTTGATGGCTGGACGCTGCCCGGCGTAACTCGCCCATCAAGGGCGGTTTGCCCGTGCGCAGCGAGCGGATCGTCGTGGCGGGAAGCCGGCCGTTGCTGCTCGTCGTCGCGGATACCGCACGCAAGCAGGGCGGATGTGTGCGCGGTCATCGAGCAAGCGCCGTTTGCGCGGGTTGCGCGGTTTGTGGCGTTGCTCGCGCTGACGCGGTATTGCACGAATGGCGTGGTCGTGAAGGCGCACGGCGAGGAATGAGTCGAAGTGGTCACGATCCGGCGTGGCTCGTCCGACGAAACCATCGCAGTGAATCGGGTCGCGTGCGACTATGGTCTTGCGCCCAATGCGACGCTGGCGCTCGCCATCGGATGCGCGCTCGATGCAAATCATGCGATCTGCATCGACGATATGCAACCTACTTCGCTCGACGACATTTACGCCGCGGGCGAATGCACCGGCATCGGCGGAATGGAACTGGCGCGGGTGGAAGGTGCGCTGGCGGGTAAAGCGGCGCTCGGCTTACCGCGCGACGACACGCTCATCAGAGAACGAACAAAGTGGCGCGCTTTCGCCCAGCGCATCGGACACGCCTTTGCACTTGACGATGCCGCCACGAAGATGCCGCCGCTGGAAACGATCCCTCTGCCGCTGCGAAGACGTCACGCTTGGCGCGGTCGCTTCCCACATAAACTGACGCGACGCAAAATTTAAGACGCGCTGCGGCATGGGTCCTTGTCAGGGCCGTATTTGCGGCGAAGCGGCGGCGCTCTATTTCGGCTGGCAAATGACGCCTGCGCGTGAACCGTTCACGCCGGTATGCATCGATACTTTGCTTACACCAAGCGATGACGCGTGAGAATTTTGTCCACTCCGGCGCACTTCTATATAATACCCTGTGTCCACTCCGCGCATGAGCCAAGCTATGACGAGCACGACAAGCATTCAGCCTGGCGCGGCGACGCCGCATACGCATCCGCTTGCCTCCGCGCTCATACCGTCTGCGTCTTCCACGCTTGCCGAGATGCTCGCCCATTTCATGCTGCTCGAACCCGTGTTCGATGCGATGCCCGACATCGTGTTCTTCGTCAAAGACCGCGAAACCCACTACGCAATGGCCAACCGCGCGCGGCGCTTCGGCCACAAGGACGACAAAAGCAAGTTGCTCGGCACAAGACCGCCGCCGATGTCTTTCCGCGCCGTTTCGGCTGCATTTACAACACGGCGCAGGATCAGGCGGCCATCGCGCAGGGGGCATCAACTGATCGATCAATTGGAACTGCATCTGTACCCCGCCCCGGTCGCGAACCCATGACCTGCAAGCAGCCTTTGTTCGATACGGCGGGACATATCGTCGGCCTCGCCGACATCTCGCGCGATCTGCAGGCGGGAAAGCACGCATCCCGCGTATAGCCGGCTCGCGGCGGTCGTGCAGCAACATCCAGGAAAACTACGTGCAGCCGTTTAACATGCGTGAACTCGCGCAGATGGCGAACATGTCGATCGCGCAACTGGAGCGCTATTTCCACAAGGTCTTTCACCTGACGCCGCGTCAGGTTTTGCTCAAGACACGGCTCGGTGCCGCAACCGCCTTGCTCGCCACGCACGACGAAGTGACGGACGTCGCCGCGCTGTGCTGTTACACGGATCACAACGTATTCACGTGTCAGTTCAAGGCGACGGTCGGCATCACGCCGACGGAATATCGCGCCGTTTTGCAGACGCCGGTGACGCGCCCTGAAAACCTGTCATCGACAAATGTCTGACGGGAAATCAGGGTAGAGGCGGTCCCGAAATTACACGTCCGTGCGGAGCAAAACCGGGCACAACCTCAGCCGCCGCCGCTAAATTCCCGGCTGGCGGGGCCTCGGCACGAAAGGTCCGCTTTTTGCTTTTCAGGTAGCAGTCACTGTCCGGGCGAGCATTGCCGCGTTTCTCTGTCAACCTATCGCGATGCGCGATTGGACGACGAAGCTGCGAGCCGTGGAGACCATTGCGCGAGAATTCCGTTTTTTGCAGTTTGAAAAGAACATCATGAACGAAGTAGCAAGACTGGGGCATGCGCGGATCGTGCTCATCGAAGACGATCCCGAAAGCAGAGCATCGCTGCAGATGTTGTTGGAAGAAGAAGGTGCCGAAGTGGTCGCCATGTCCGACGCCGAAGACGGTGCGGAAGCGGCCATCGCTCATCTTCCGGATGCGTTGATCTGCGATCTCGACCTTCCTGGCATGGACGGTTTCTATTTTATCCAACGTTTGCGCGACCACGAAATACGCGGGAATTTGCCGCCTTCCGTGGCGATCGCGCTGACGGGGCACGATGGCGAAGAATATCGATTACGCAGTATCGGCGAAGGTTTTCAGCATTTCATGACGAAGCCGGCACATCCCGACGAGCTGGTGTCGCTGATTCAGGATGCGCTTAATGCGCGCGTGGTGACCTGAGTCACCCGCGCGCGTCGGGCAGGGGTGCGACCGGTCGTGGTTGCGCGCCCGCGTCGCGCCCGTGACCGTGATAACGGCGATGCCGAGCAGGATCACCGCGACGATCATGATCGTGTTGCGAGACATGCATGGCGACGAGCGCCCACGACACGCCGCCGATGAAAATCAGCCAGCCGACGAGATAAATGGATCAGTGTCATCGAGAATTCTCTCTTGTTGGATTGATCGTTGTGAGAGCATTATCTGTCGACTCGTTAGCAAGATACGTGCCATGACTTCTTATGCTGACAGTTCACCACCTGAATAACTCCCGCTCGCAACCAGCGCGGCCCGAAGACGATGCTCACGCCGCCCGAGTTGCGCGCGGTGCATCCGCTGGGCAAATCGCCGGTCATCACGGACAGCGACCTGACGCTCGCGGGGTTTGGCGCGATCCTCGAATATCTGGTCGAGCGTTACGGCAACGGCAGGTTCTCGCCGCCGCACCGCACCACGCCCGCACGCGTGCGCTATGACTACTGAATGCACTCTACGCCGAAGGCTCCGCCATGCCGCCGCTGCTGCTCAGGCTCGTCGCGGTGCGCATGACGCTGGCGAAAAATGCCGTTCTTCGTGAAACCGATCGCGTGGCGCATCGGCGATGGTTTGCAGTCTAGTTTCATCGATCCTCAATTGAAGCTGCACTTCGGCTATATCAAAGACGAGCTTGCGAAAACGCCGTATTTCGTGGGTGCGGATTTCAGCGCCGCCGATGTGCAGATGAGTTTCCCGCTCGAAACCGGCACGCAGCGCGCGGGCGCGAGCGAGTTGCCTAACATCCGCGCGTTTCTCGGGCGCATCCATGCACGGCCCGCTTACAAGCGCGCGATCGAAAAAGGCGGATCATACGATTACGCATGAACGTCGTTAGCGTTGCGTACAATGCTTCGCAACCCATTTTGCAACGCGTAATCACAAATCGAATCGTCCTCGACGACTGGAAGAATCTTGAGGCGACCGGCGTCGCCGCGCGAATTCGAAACGCTCGCGCGGCTGGAAAAGCTGTCGGACGATTACACAGTCTATCACGGACGGCGTCCACTGAACCCGTCTCAACGAAGGCTTCTCCGTATTCGGCGAAGCGGATTTCGTCGTCGCCCCGTCGGGCGGCGTACTGATAATCGAGATGAAAGCGGTTTTTTTGCGCGAAACCAGCGCGGGACTCGTGAAGGTGTATTTGCAGAAGAAGCGCAACGTCGCCATTCAACTGGCGCGGACGCTAGAAAATCTGCATCGGCGGTTCACGGCGGCGTTCGGGGCGGGAATGTATCGCGTCGAGGAACTGCTGTACTTGCCCCGGCTACATCGTGAAGAATGCGGCGATCGCAGACGTGTCGCCCACGCGTATCGTCGATGCGAGCCGCAAGGTCGCCTTGCCGCGCGTCGTGCTGGAGATTTTGCCGCCCAACGAACCACGGTTTTGAGGCGGCGGCGCGCATCCATCATTTTCTCGCCGATGAACTCTCGCTCACGCCCGATACCAACGTGCTCGTCGGCGCGGCGAACACGCTCGTCACGCGCCTGTCCGGCAGGTTGTCGACGTGGGTGCGGCAGCTCGAATTCGCGCCGTTCCGCTTGCGCGTGATCGCAACCGCCGACGCAAGCAAGACGCAACTCGCCGTCGCGTCATGCGCGACGCCATCGCGGCGGGCAAGAGCGTGCTGTACGTCTGCTTCAACCGGCCTCTCGCTGACCATATCCGCGCGATTGCGCCCAAAGACGCGAAGGTCGCTAACTACCATCGGCTAAGCGCAGCCGTCGCGCGCGATGCCGGCAGTCCGCCCGACTGCAGCCAGCCCAATGTCTTCACGACGCTCGAAGAACGCTTCGCCGCCGTGGGCCGCTGCGCTCGAAGATCCGATGCAGAACCTCTATCTGCGCGAACCAGTTCCACTGCCCGGCTGGACCATCCTGCGCGAGACAACGAACTATCGCAGTCCGCGCGATCTGCTCGGTTTCATCCGCAAGATCGTCGGGCCCGAAGTGCGGCTCGATGCGGGCAGTCCGTTCGATGGCTCGGACGTGAGCGTGTCGACTTACGAAGAGGGCAATCCTGAAGAGGTGATCGAAGCAACCAAGCGCGCCATCATGCAGGCGCTGTCGCTTGGCTTCCGCAAGTAGGACCTCGCCGTGCTGTCGTTTCGCGGGCGCGAATGGTCGGCGCTACCGCCGGTCGAGTAACTCGGGCCGCATCGGCTGCGGGCATTTACCGGCACGTACAATCTGTGCGGTAACCCGGAATACCGCGAAGGCGATGTCCTGCTCGAATCGATCTATCGCTTCAAGGGACAGTCCGCACCGTGCGTCGTGCTGACTGAAGTCGATTTCGACGTGCTCGACGATCAGGCCGCGCGCAAAATTTTCGTCGGCGCGCGACGCGAGCCACGATGAAGCTGATCGTCGTCGCCTCCGAACGTGCGGCGTGCGCGCTCGACGCGTTGCCTTGAGCGTCGCGCGCATGGCAGTCGCAAGACTCGAACGCCCGTGGTTCTGCCGCCTCTGGACCGCGGCGATGATCGCGCTCGCGGTCGCGCCGCCCATTGGCGGGGCGGGCTTTTGCTGTATTCGAGCTTGCTGGCGCGCGAGACGCATCGGCTAATCGTGCCATCGGAAGGCTTGTACTGGAATGCGGCGCAGTTTCAGATTGCGTATGAGCGAGATTACGTATGAGCGCTTCGAGAGTCAGGCGCTGCTGTTTCGCGCGAACATCGACGAAGATCCGGAAACCGTGCGCGCAAGCTACGACTGCTGCGCATCCGCTTCAGGATGTGCTCGAAGCGCGCGGCCTCGCCGAAGGCCACGAGCCGCTCACCAATCGCGAACAGGAGATCCTGCGCCAGCTTCAGAGCGCTCTCGATTTCATCCAGCCGGATGTCGAAGGCCTGAGCGGCGAGCGACAGCGCACGCTGCGCATCATCGGCGTCATGCGGCAGAACGCGCCGATGGTGTCGGAACTCATGCGCGGCCGCCGGCTGATGGACATTGCCGAACACGAGTCGATCGTCCGCGATTTCGAGGCGCGGCGCAGTCATCTGATCTACCACTACAGCGGCATTCTGCTCGGCGTGCTGTCGGCGCCGACCATGCTGCTGTTGTTCAACGGCTTTCGCCGCACGCGCCTGATCGAGTAGCAGCGTGCCGCGCTCGCGGCCGAACATCAGGCGACGCGTCGCGCGAGGCCGGTGTCGCAAAAGATACCGGCCTCGGCATGATCAGCCATGAGTTGCGCACGCCGCTGCATGCCATTGTCTCGTCGGTGGAATTGCTTGGCTTGAGTTCGCACGGCGCGGCGGATCGCAAGATCATCGACCGGCTGGAAGCGGGCGCGCGCCATCTCGAAGCACAAATGGGCCGATCGAGTCGGACTCGCATCGGGTGCGGCAGATCGTGACCAACGCCATCAAAATACACGGACGCCGGTTCAGTCGATGTGCATTTCGTGCGCACGGAGAATCGGCTGGACATTTCCGTCATCGACATCGGGCAGGACATTTCGCGCGAGCAATTGCCGCTGGTCTTTCAGGAATTTACGCAGCTCGGACAGCCCGCGCCGTTTCGATGGCGCGGGCATGGGCCTCGTGGTCGTGCGCGGGCTGGTGGATTTGCTCGGTGGCAGAATCGAGGTATCGAGTGAAGTGCGACAGGGCGCGGCGTTCCGCGTGAGCTTGCCGGCGGTATCGGCGGAACATGTGCCGGAGCGCAGCGATGAGGAAGCCATCGTGCCAGGCATGCGCAAGTCGCGCGTGCTGGTTGGTGATCGACGATCACGAATTGATCCGTGAATCGCAGATGGAAATGCTCTCGCACCTGGGCTACGCGAGCGTCGCCATGCCCGATGTCGACAGCGCGCTCGCTTAGCTGCGCGCCAACGACGCCGACGTGATCCTCGCCGACCTGCACATGCCGGGCAAGGACGGCTATTCCTTCGCCAACGAATACCGGGCGCGAGCGTGCCGATCATCGCGGTGAGCGCGTATGCGCCCGAACTCATGGACCCGCGCGCCGCCGTGATGTTCTTCGACTATCTGCTCAAACCCGTGCGCTACGAAGTGCTGAAAGGCGCGGTGCATCGCGCCTTGACGGCGCGGCGGCGCGCGGCTTAACTTCTCAACAGTCACTTAGACAAGTCCGCGACGAGAATCCCCAGGCGCGCGGGCTTCTCGAAACATGTCACATTGTAGTCACGGATGGTCTGACTGATCTCGGATTCGCTCGCTTTGCCGGTCGTCAGTTCGTCGGTGAGCAGGAAGATGGGCGCATCCGGATTGTCGGACTCGTGCACCGCACGGATCGCGCCCGCCGATATATCGACGCCGAACAGCCAGTCGATCATGACCGCATCAAAGACCTGCGACTGCAGCGCTTCGTGGAAGGCGTCGAGGTTGTAGAAGGCTTCGCGGTGAAGCCGGTGACGTCGAGATAATCGTGCAGATTGTCGGCGGAGGCGTGGTCGTCATCCATGACGGCGACGATCGGCTTTTCGACATCCGCGCGGCGCGGCAGGATTTCGATCTTGTGGACGTGCTTCGTAGAACAACACGCCTTCGTGCTTGCTGACGAGTTTGCCGATGCCTTGACGGCTCATGAGTTCGCGTACGCGTTCGGCGACGGCAAGCGATTCGGAAGAAGATATTTCAGTGACCATACAGTCGTCGGATTCGTGAAAGTGAGACTGCGAGATAAGCAGAGCGCAGCGATAAAGCGAGTGCGGCTTGCCCAGTCTGTCAGACATTGTACGGGGTGCGGAGTGCTGTGCCCGAAATCGGCTTGATCTTAGCGTGGTGGATGCGTCTTTGCTGTTCGCTACCGCGCATGACGCTGCATGGCAGCGACTTCATGCCATGGGCCGCGAAAGCGTCACGGCATGAAAAACGTGGCGTAAATTATTCCGACACGATGTTCGCGGCTTGCAGACCCTTCGGTCCCTGACGCATATTGAACATGACCTTCTGGTTTTCCTGCAGGGACTTGTAGCCGCCCATATGGATTTCCAAGAAGTGCGCGAACAGGTCGGGACTGCCGTCTTCCGGCTTGATAAACCCTAAACCCTTGGTGTCGTTGAACCACTTGACAATGCCAGTTGCCATTTCTTTCCTCTCTACAGCGCCGTTGTGCGAGGCAGTGCCTCGGTGGGTTAGCGATCTATCTGAATTTTTTACCGATGTAATGCTTACGCAAACGCCGGCGCTTCCCTGCGCCGGCGTTTCGTCGAGCAGGGTCTAGAGCTGATCGTGGTCGTCGCGTTCGCTGAAACTCGCACAGCGTGGCGAGTAGCGTGCGCCACGGCGCCGGCCAGCGCGTTTCGCGCACGCAATGCCCACGAGCGTGGTATCGGGGAAGAACGTCAGCGTGGCGTGACGGGCTGGCCGTCGAGGACGCAGGTTGCCGTACAGGCTTTCGGTGTGAACATGCTTTTAAATGTGGATCGTCGGTTGCCCGCGCGGGGCGCGTTGGCGTTCTCTTGGACGGCGAATGGCAATAGCAGGCAATAGCAAATCGTGTGCCTGAATCATTTTCGAGTCAGTTCGATCGGACACATCCTGACAAAATCCTGATGAACCGCTTTCTGCTGCCGCAGGAAGCCACGTCGCTCATCTTGTGGCTTCTCGTCCGAGGACTGCGCGTTCAGCACGGGCTCGGTGTTCGATCTGTCGGGTGGGCGCGCGACTTACTGACGCGCTCCTTTTTCCATTCGGGAGCAGGACATGAGTCGATTCCGCACAGCGGAAGGCGCCGTCACGTCACGCGTAATGCGTCGCCTCCTGCCGTTTCTTCTGCTGATGTACGTACTCGCGTTTCTGGACCGCGCGAACATCGGCTTTGCGCAAAAGGCGTTGCAGCAGGACACCGGTCTGACGAACGCGGCGTTCGCGTTCGGCGCGGCGTGTTCTTCATCGGTTATGCGATTTTCGAGGTGCCGAGCAATCTGCTCTTGCATCGCGTGGGCGCGAAGCTGTGGATGTGTCGCATCATGGTGACGTGGAGCCTCGTGTCGGCGGCGATGGCTTTCGCGCACACGGCCACCGCGTTCTTTCTATGTGTTGCGCTTTCTGCTGGGCGTGGCGGAAACGCCTTCTTTCCCGGCATCGTCTATTACCTGACGCGATGGTTTCCGCAATCGTCCCGCGCCCGTGCGCTCGGCGTGTTCTATTTCGGCGCGCCGTGTCGGGCTTGCTGCTGGAATTGAACGGCACGCTCGGCTTCACAGCCTGGCAATGGCTGTTTCTCGTCGAAGGTTTGCTCGCGTCGGTCGTCGGCGTATGGGCATTCCATTCTTCTATCTCGACGATTATCCATCAAAAGCTCGCTGACTTTCCAAAGAACACCACCGCATGCAATGGTGGGTTCAGGTACAGGGCCGATCACATCGGCCGCCTTGGCCTCAAAGTCGGGATCGTTCGACACTATGTGGGTATCGAGACGATGCGGCCGAATGTCGTGCTTGCGCCAGATACGTTGCACCGTCATGAAAGGCACGCCCAGCTGCGCGGCCAACTTGCGGCTGCTCCAGTGCGTCGAGCCGTCAGCCGGTTTACGCCGCAGTGTGTAGTCGAGCACTCGCACCTCAAGCCGCGCCAGGTCACGGCGTGGCGCACGACCTAGATGCCTGCCGTACAGGCCCGCCAGACGCTCAGTAGCGAAGCGGGTTTGCCATGTGGTGATGAAACGCGAATCGCATCGCAATTCGTTCATGATCGCCCCGCGCGAGGCCCCTTCGTCGAGCAGCAGGATCAACCGCGCTTGGCTTCACTCAGATTCATTTTGCCCATACACCTTTAGATCAGTGCAATTTCATTAGTTCAATGGACTAGATCTCATCGAATCAGCGAGAAAGGCCGACGAGCGTGTAGACAGTGTCGTCCTCCGGGAACTCGCTGTCGACTAAGCTCTTTTCGAAGATCTGGGCAGCGCGCTAGCCGCGGGACGGATTCATCGATTTCTTGATTGCAGGCGCATCAAGCGACCCGTCGCGGGTTGGCAACTTCGTGGGCATAGTGCCGTTCCTTTTGGGTTCGTGGGAAAAGATAGCGAAGCTCGAAAACTGACAAGGGCTTTCGCTGTTTCGAGAAAAACTTTCGAGAAAAACATCACCGTTGGAAACTTAATTCAGCTCAGATCATGAGATAATATATATTATGTCAAATAAAAAGCCCGCTGTTCCAAAAAACTCCCGCTCCCGCGCATTCGATGCCATCGCCGCAGCCCGTTCAAACTCTGCCCGCACCTCATCCCTACTCCCAAGCTTCGCCAGCAAATCCGCACGCACGCTCGGCAGCCAGTGATAACGCTTCAACGCCGGCGCATCGCGCAGCGAATCGACGATATCCAGCGCCGCCTGCAGCCCGATCGCCATGCTCATCGCTACCGCGCGATTCAACTCGACGACCGGCGTCGGCGCGATCCGCATGAGCACATCGTAGAGCGAGACGATCATCGGCCAGTCAGTATCCGATGCAGTCGTCACGCGCGGTTGATACGCCGCCAGCGCCGCGACGAACGCGTCCTGCGGCTCACACGGCTTCCTTGCTCATGTGCACGAGCTCTCAGATATGGCCGGTCTTCGAAACCGTGTCCGTACATGAAGCCGTGATCCCGCGGCGCAGAGCCGCCGGCCGCCACCGCACACGCGGCCAGATCGTCGACTTTCGCCCTGCTCTCGCACGACAGGCACACAAGCACTTCGGTGTCTTTATGTGCATCGACTATCGGCTTGTCGGGTGAAAGTCACAAAGAATTTTTCGACGAGCAACATCGCATAAATGTTTTCTCCGATGACGAGGCACGCCGCGTCGTCATTGGTAAATGCCGGATCGAAATTCAAACCGAGCGAATTTAAAGAATGTCATCGATGCTTTGAGATCTCGAACCGGCAGATTTACGAAGATCTATTTGTGCATGCAACGTCTCCCGATGGAGTTGTAACGAACAGGTAAGCACGTGCTTTTACCCTTAATTTAACGGCGCACGAGCCGTAAACGCATCGGTTCGAAATTACCGCACCAGGGAAACTACTACTCGGTCAAAAGTAGCAAGGCTCTGTTTTTCTGACCTCGATCGTGCACCAACGCGCCGCCGGGCACTCGGCGGCAATAGCGACCGCCTCGTCGCGCGTTTCGCAATCCAGCAGAAAAAAACCGCCGATCATTTCCTTAGCTTCAGCAAAGAGCCCATCGACTATGCGAGCATCTCCGCTCGCTAAGGAACCCTGCACCGCATCCTTCAGCGAGGTGAGCGATTTCACCGCCCTAAGTACTCCGCTTTTCTTAAAATTCTCTGCAAAATCAATTACTTGTGCTTAGGCTTGAGGCCCTTCGGCCTCGCTGCGCGAGGCGCGCTGTCCGACCGGTGCGACGATTATAAGCATATAAGGCACCACACCCTCTTTGAATTTTTCTTTTCCACATACTGCGAGGTCGCATCCGCGGCCGCGTTGTGCACCGCGCGCTTCGTCTCCGTTTAGCCGCACTATAATTCGTTATTCTGCCAGATCGAGCCCGAACTGTTGCCGCTTGCGACAGAAGAAAGACTCGCTGTCACTCCTTACAACCCGCTCGCGGGCGGTTTGCTCACCGCAAGCACAAGCACGACGCGAAGCCATCCGCAGGACGCTTTAACGAGTCCGTCGGCAAGGCCGGCGCGATGTACGCGCAGCGCTACTGGCACGAGCGCGAGTTTCACAGCATCGAGAAGATCAAGGCGATCGTCGAGCCGACCGGGCGCTCGATTGGCGAGCACGTCGCTCGCGTGGGTGCGCTGGCGAATCCGGCGGTGACGTCGGCGATCATCGGCGCGAGCCGACCCGATCAGCTCGATGAAACGCTCGCAACCATCGACATGCCGCTCGATCCCGAGATCAAATCGCAACTCGACGATGCACCCCGCATTCACTGCCCAGATATAAATGCCCCAGTTCGTCGACAACAACACCGCGCTCGCCGCGAAACGCGCGAGCAGGCGTTTGTCACGCAGAACGGGCACGATCCACTGCCATTTGCGCAGCACGGTGAGCACGACGAGCAAGAAAATTATCGACCACGCCATGCATGCGCAAGCATCTCGACCGCGCCGATCGAATGCAAGGCCTTGAAGTAAATAGGAAAAAGGCCCCAGATGTGGCAAAGGCCGAAAATGCATAGACGACCCCGACGTGCAGTTCAAACTCCGCTATATGAACGGCCCTTTTTGCACCAGCTTTCTCGTGTCTGACAGAGCAGGATAGGTTGCAGCTCTATATGCGACCTTGTTGCAGCCATACCTCCGCTGCGGG
>LELG01000003.1 GCA_001045575.1 Candidatus Burkholderia pumila | reverse complement strand
CCCGCACGATGGATGCATGGCGCCTGAGCAACAGTCCCGCCCTGCAACGCGCACTCACCAATCGCTATCTCGGCTCCCTTGGTCTTCCATCGTTGCGTCGATAGCCGGACAACCGATCCGAATCACCGTGTACGGCCCCCTACGCACGGTTGTGTGGGAGGGGCGGGCCGTGAGGCCTGCCCCTTTCCCGATCGTGCGCCATCACACGGCCCGAGCCATTCGGCCGATGCCACGATTTACCGATCTTCTGAGACAATCGAACGGTCGGGTCCGATTTAACTCATTTACACGAACTTTCAGTCGAATCGAAGCCGCATGTCCGCAAAAACGAAAGCCGAATCCGCCGCTACCCGAAAGTCGGGAGCCGCCGTGCCCAGCGCCGATCGTCCGGCCGATCGCGCAGCGTGGCTGCGTTCGGAACTGGAACGCGCGAACTACGCGTACTACGTGCTCGATCAGCCCGATCTGCCTGACGCCAAATACGACACGCTCTTCAAGGAACTGCAAGGCATCGAGACCGAGCATCCGGAACTGATCGATCCGGATTCGCCTACGCGCTGCGTAGGCGGCGAAGTTGCGGAAGGCTTTACGCCCGTCGCCCATGATGTGCCAATGCTCTCGCTCAACAACGGCTTCGCGGACGAAGATATCGCCGCGTTCGATAAGCGTGTGTCGGACGGTCTCGGCGTGTCGCCGGTCTCGTATGCGTGCGAACTCAAGTTCGACGGCTTGGCCATCTCGTTGCGCTACGACGACGGCAAATTCGTGCAGGCCGCCACGCGCGGCGACGGTGCAACGGGCGAAGACGTCACGGCCAACGTGCGCACCATCCGCTCGATTCCTTTGACGCTGAAGGGCAAGAACATCCCGAAGCGCCTGGACGTGCGCGGAGAAGTGCTGATGTTCAAGCGCGACTTCGACCGCTTGAACCAGCGCCAGCGCGATGCCGGCCAGCGAGAATTCGCCAATCCGCGTAACGCGGCGGCAGGCGGCTTGCGCCAGCTCGATCCGAAGATGACGACGCAGCGCTCGCTGTCGTTCTTTGCGTACGGCATCGGCGTGCTGGAAGGGGCGGAAATGCCCGCGACGCACTCGTCGTTGCTCGACTGGTACAAGGAGATGGGTTTGCCGGTGAATGCGGAGCGCGCTGTGGTCGAAGGCGCGGAAGGCCTGCTCGGTTTCTTCCGCAAGACGAGGGAGAAGCGCGACAAACTGGCATACGACATCGATGGCGTCGTCTACAAGGTCAACAAGCGTGACGAGCAGGACAAGCTTGGTTTTGTCTCCCGCGCGCCGCGATTCGAGCTGGCATACAAGTTTCCGGCACAGGAAGCGCTGACGCAACTGCTCGCCATCGACGTGCAGGTGGGCCGCACGGGTGCGATCACGCCAGTCGCGCGGCTCGCGCCGGTATTTGTCGGCGGCGCGACCGTGACGAATGCCACGCTGCATAATGAAGACGAAGTGCGCCGCAAGGACATCCGCATCGGCGACAAGGTGACCGTGCGCCGCGCGGGCGACGTCATTCCCGAAGTCGTCGGCGCGATCCTTGACCGCCGTCCGGACGACGCCCGCGAATTCGTCATGCCGACCGAATGCCCGGTGTGCGGCTCGAAGATTGAGCGCCTGCCGGACGAGGCCATCGCGCGCTGTACTGGCGGCTTGTTCTGCTCGGCGCAGCGCAAGCAAGCGCTATGGCACTTCGCGCAGCGGCGCGCGCTGGATATCGACGGACTGGGCAAGAAAATCATCGATCAGCTCGTCGATGAAAACCTCGTGCGCACGCCCGCCGATCTGTTCAATCTCGGCTTCTCGACGCTCGCCAAGCTCGACCGTTTCGCGGACAAATCCGCGCAAAACCTGCTCAATTCGCTCGAAAAAGCCCGCACCACGACGCTCCCGCGCTTTATCTACGCGCTCGGTATCCGGCACGTCGGCGAATCGACGGCGAAGGATCTGGCGAAGCATTTCGGCTCGCTGGACCCGATCATCGCGGCATCGGTGGAGCAACTGCTGGAAGTCAATGATGTCGGCCCTATCGCGGCCGAAGCCATCCATAATTTCTTCAGCGAAGAACACAATCAGCACATCATCGAGCAATTGCGCACGAAGGTGTCGTGGCCGGAAGGCCCGCCCGCGCCCAAAGCGCCGCAGGGCGTGCTCGCCGGCAAGACCGTGGTGCTGACCGGCACGCTGCCGTCGCTCTCGCGCGAGGATGCGAAGGAAATGCTCGAAGCGGCAGGCGCGAAGGTCGCCGAGTCGGTATCGAAGAAGACGGATTACGTCGTGGCTGGCGCGGAGGCGGGCAGCAAGCTCGCAAAGGCGGAGGAAATCGGGGTTCCCGTGCTCGACGAAGACGGCATGAAGAAGTTTTTGGAAGGAGTCACTCCATGATTCGAGAAATCCTGAAAATGGGCGATCCGCTGCTGTTGCGCGTCGCCAAACCCGTCGAGTATCTCAACACGCCAGAACTGCACGAACTCGTGCGCGACATGTTCGACACCATGCGCGATGTCAACGACGCGGGTCTGGCCGCGCCGCAAATCGGCGTCGATTTGCAGGTGGTGATTTTCGGCTTCAGGCATAACGAACGTTATCCAGATGCGCCGTCGGTTCCGGAGACGGTGCTGATCAATCCAATCACCACGCCTAACGGACACGACATGGAGGAGGGCTGGGAAGGCTGTCTGTCCGTGCCGGGCCTGCGCGGCGCGGTGCAGCGTTTTTCGATGATCCGCTATCAAGGCTTCGATCAGTACGGCAACGCCATCGAACGGCTGGCGGAAGGGTTTCACGCACGGGTCGTGCAGCACGAATGCGATCACCTGATCGGCAAGCTTTATCCGATGCGCATCACCGACTTTTCGAAGTTCGGCTTTACGGACGTGCTGCTTCCGGGGCTGGATGCGGTGAGTGACGACTGACGCTTTCTCAACCGCATCGCCACGTTAAAAAGCCGCTCGAAGTTGAGCGGCTTTTTTGCTTTTCAGGCGAAAGTTTTCGTGTTCCCGTTGGTGTCGGGCTGACGGAAGAGCGCCACGTGGGCAGGATTGGCGGACGCTTGCAGGCGTCCGTCCGGCAGGCGCGCGATGACGATTTCACCGACGCCCGGGTTCATCACGACAACTTCGTCACGGAGCGCAAGCAACGCTTCGAGCCGTCGTCGGCCGCGAGCGTGTGCAGATGGTTCGGCTGGAAGCGGATATTGGAGCGGTCTTTGTCCCAGCGGTTGTCCGGGTTGATCAGCACCACGGCGGGTTCGTAGCCGTCTTCGGCCTGACCGGACACGTAGCCGACGGGCTTGTGCAACAGGATCGTGACCAGTTGCGACTGGGCCGAGTGGGCAGTGGGCAGGATCTGAATGTCCGCGGTCGGATCGATGCGCGTGCTGAGCGCATCGACAACTTGGCCGTCGACGAGGACCCAGCCTTTTTCGATTCACTCGTCCGCTTCGCGGCGCGAGCAGAGGCCGAGTTCGGACATTACCTTGGACAGGCGCATGAGGCCGTCTTTGTGGTGGTGCGGTTTGTCGGTGTTCAGCGCTGCGCGGTTTGAACTCGCGGCGCTCATCGCCGCGTTCCTGCCGGTCGCCACGTGCAAATGGGCGTCGTTCGCTGCGCTCAGCCAATCCGCCGCGCGAGTCATCGCCACGCGATTTGAACTCGCGCCGTTCCCCCGGCGCACCTTCACGCTTCGAGGCAAAACTTCCGCGGACGTCGCCCGATTTCGTTTCCTTGAAACCAGCGGGACGCCCGCCCGAAGCAGAACGCTCCTGCGTCTCCGCCCGCAAAGACTTGCGCCCCGTGGAAGTGCCGGCTCGCACCGGCGAACGCGTCGTCGAAGTCGGACGCGAATGTTTGGCTGTCAGTTTGACGCGCATAAATTTTCAAGCTGCGATCGCGCGCAGCAGTTCCGTTTCCACTTGAATCTGCGTCCGATTGGACGACAAGCCCCGGCCATCGAGCAAAAACACGTCTTCGACGCGTTCGCCGAGCGTATTATTGATACGCGCCGCCTGCACACCGATCCGGTGTTGCGCGAGCACTCGCGCGATCGAATAAAGAAGACCCTGCCGATCGTTCGCCGATACGGACAGGATGTAATACTGGCCACGCTCGTCGGGTCGAAGATCGACGCGCGGCGTGACCGGGAAAGTGCGCCCCAGCCGCGACACGTGTCCTTTGGAGGGCTCGGGAAGGATGCTTTCATCGTTCAGCAACGCGGCCAGTTGCTGCTCGACGAGATTGGCGATATCGCGATAATTGTCATCTTGATCCGGATGCGCGACCAGGAAGTTGTCCAGTGCGTAACCGTGACGCGTGGTTGTCACGCGGGCATCAAGCACGGACAGGCCGTTTTTGTCGAAGTACGCGCAGATGCCCGCGAACAGATCCGGGCGGTCCTTCACGTACACCAAAACCTGCAACGCCGCGCCGATGGGCGAGGGCCGCGCCCGCACAATTGGTTCATCGCTTTTGACATGGCGATACAGCACGCGCGTCTGCCAGGCGATATCAGCGGGATCGTGACGCAGGAAATAGCCGACGTCGAGCTGATCCCACAGTTTCTTCTGCGCGCCTTCCGGCACGGTTTCCAGCCGCAGCAGCGTGAGCGCCGCTTCCTGACGCGACTGAAGCTCCGAATGCGTATCCGGCTGCGCGCCGCCCAGCACATTGAGCGTCGCGCGATACAGGTCTTCCAGCAATTTGCCCTTCCAGTTGTTCCAGACCTTGGGCGAGGTGCCGCGAATATCCGCGACCGTCAGCAGATAGAGCGCCTTCAGCCGCCGTTCGGTCTTCACGACGGACGCGAACTGCTTGATGACTTCCGGATCGCTCGTGTCCTGCTTTTGCGCGACGTAGCTCATCGTCAGGTGTTGCTGCACGAGCCACACGAAGAGATCGCTGTCGTCCTGGCCAATGTCGTGTTCGCGGCAGAAGCGGCGAACATCGGCCATGCCGAGCGTCGAGTGATCGCCGCCGCGACCCTTGGCGATGTCGTGGAACAGCGCGGCGACGTAGAGTACCCACGGACGCTCGAAGTTGCCCATCAATTGGCTACAGAACGGGTACTCGTGCGCATATTCGACAATGGCGAAACGGCGCAAGTTGCGTAGCACCATCAGGATGTGTTGATCGACCGTGTAGACGTGATATAGATCGTGCTGCATCTGCCCGACGATGCGCCGGAAATTCAGCAGATAGCGCTCGAGCACACTCGTCTGGTTCATCAACCTCAGCGCATGCGTAATGCCTTCGGGCTGCTTCAGAATCTCCATGAACAGACGGCGATTTTCCGGATCGCGGCGCCAGTTGCAGTCCATCAGGTCGCGGGCGTTATAGATCGCGCGCAGCGTGCGCGCCGACAAACCCTTGATGCCGCGCGTCTGTTCGTACAGCAGGAACGCTTCGAGAATGGCGTGCGGCTCGCGCTCGAAGACATCGTCGCGGACGATTTCCAGCATGCCTTGCTTCTCGACGAAACGCCCGGAAATCACACGCGTGATGCTGCTCGTCGATGGCAAAAGCTGCGCTTCCACGTTCTGGATCAGAATGGTCGCAAGCTGCGTGACGGCCTTCGCGGACCAGTAATAGCGGCGCATCATCTGCTCGCTGGCACGCTTGGCGGCGGTCGCCTTGAAGCCGAAGCTTTCCGCGAGCGGCGTTTGCAGATCGAAAACGAGAATGTCCTGACGACGCCTGGCAATCACATGCAGCCGCGCTCGTAGCATCTTCAGGAAGCCTTCGTTGCGGCGCAATTCGCGCGCTTCGCGTTCGGTGATCAGACTTCGCGTATCCAGTTCGCGCCAGTTGCTGCCGAAACCCGCCGCCCGCGCGATCCACAGAATCAGTTGCAGATCGCGCAATCCGCCCGGATTTTCCTTGATGTTCGGCTCCAGGCTGTACGGCGTGTCCTGAAACTTCGCGTGCCTCTGGCGCATTTCCAGTACTTTCGCCTGGAAGAACGCGCGCGGATCGAGCGTTTCCTGATAGCGAGCCGAAAAGCGATCGAAGAGCGATGCATCACCGCAAATGCGCCGCGCTTCAAGCAGCGACGTCTGCACGGTGATGTCGTTTGCCGCCTCGCCGATACACTGTTCCACCGAGCGCACGCTGCTGCTGATATCTAGCCCGAGGTCCCATCCCATGCCGATGAACTGCTCGATGCGGCCGTTCAGCCCGGCATCGTCGTCCGATGCGGTGTCGGGCAGCAGCACGAGGATATCGACATCGGAATAGGGCGCAAGCTCGCCGCGACCGTAGCCGCCGACGGCGACGAGCGCGGTATCGGCGGGCATGTCGCACGCGGTCCAGGCGCCGGCGAGGGCGTCGTTGGTGGCACGGGCGAGCGCCTGCATCAGCGCCTCAACGCTGGTGGCGTTTTGGAAGCGTTCGATCAGCCCAGCCTTAGACGCTTTGTAGGCGGCGCGCAGCGTTTCACAAGGCGAGGTGACGGCGGCGGTGCTGCTCATGGATTGGACGCGAAGGCGAGGGAAGAGTCGCGCCCCGCCCGGCCGGACTGGCGCGCATGAAAACGTGAAATCAAGCGGTGGCCGTGACCGCGATCAATTGCGACGGTGCTTGTGTGCCGGTGGACACGGTCAGCACTTCATAACCCGTAGGCGTGACGGGCACGGTATGTTCCCATTGCGTGGACAGACTGCGGTCGCGCGTCTTGACGGTCCACTGGTCGGGCATCGTGCGGATATCCCGCTTGCCGGCGTTGATCATCGGCTGGACAGTGAAGATCATGCCCGCCTGCAATTCGATGCCCGTGCCCGCGCGCCCGCGTAAAGCAGCACTTGCGGTTCTTCATGGAAAACCTGGCCGATGCCCCATGCCCGCAATATTCGCGCACGACTGTAGCCTTGCGACTCCGCGTGCTTCTTGAATGGCCGCGCCGATATCGCCCAGATGCGCGCCCGGCCGCACCTGATCGATGCCGAGCCACATGCCAGTCGAAGGGCGTTTGCACGAGGCGCTTCGCCATGATCGAGCCATCGCCCACGATGAACATGCGGCTCGTATCGCCGAAGTAGCCATCCTTGATGACGGTGATGTCGATATTCAGCGCATCGCTGTTCTTGAGCACCTTGTCGCCGGGAATACCGTGGCAGATCATATCGTTGACGGAAATGCAGGTGGTCTTCGGATACGGCGGGTAGCCCGGCGGCTGGTAATTGAATTGAGCGGTGGGGGAACCGTGCAATGCTCCTTCACTGAATTCGTGGCAGAGGCGGTCGAGTTCCTCGGTCATTACGCCCGGAACGATGTGCGGTGTGATGAAATCGAGCACTTCGCTGGCGAGCCGGCAGGCGATGCGCATCTGCGCGATATCGTGGTCGTTTTTCAGCGTAATTGACATGACTGTGGCTCGAAATTCGTGTATGCGCGCCGTGCGGGGCGAAAGCGACATTATCGCACCTTAAAAAATGCGCCGCAGCGGGATTCTCGGGCGCGCGGGGCCTGGCGCGGGTGTGCTTGGGCTGAGATTTCGTGTTTCACCGGACGGCTTGAGCCCGGTAATCCTCACATGCTATACTTATCAAGTAAGTCCTAATCCACATTGTCGTCACGAAATCGTCGGACAATCTGATTGATTTTTTTACGGCGAGTTAAATGGGATTAATCGAAGCGAAATCAAATTGTTCGATTTCGCCCAGTAAGGCTAGTAAGTCGTAAATCGAAACTCAAGCCGGCAGTACCCAGGGTGTCTCGCACAGCATTAGCAAAAAAATGGGGAGCGGGATGCGGCAGCCGACTTAAGACCTAACCCTCGCGGAGAATTTCATGGCAGTCACGATGCGTCAAATGCTAGAAGCAGGTGTCCACTTCGGTCACCAAACGCGCTTCTGGAACCCCAAGATGGTCCCGTACATCTTCGGTCATCGCAACAAAATTCACATCATCAACCTCGAAAAGACCCTGCCGCTCTACAACGACGCGCTGAAGTATGTGCGCCAGTTGGCCGCGAACCGCGGCACGATCCTTTTCGTCGGCACGAAGCGTCAGTCGCGCGACGCCATCGCTCAGGAAGCAGCGCGCGCTGGCATGCCTTACGTCAACGCACGCTGGCTCGGCGGCATGCTGACCAACTTCAAGACGCTGAAGGTTTCGATCAAGCGCCTGAAGGACATGGAAGCGGCGCTGGAGTCGGGCAAAGCTGAACGCATGAGCAAGAAGGAAGCGCTCTTGTTCGAACGCGAAATCGCCAAGCTGCAAAAGTCGATCGGCGGCGTGAAGGACATGGGCGGCATTCCGGACGCGATCTTCGTGATCGACGTCGGCTACCACAAGATTGCTGTTACCGAAGCCAAGAAGCTCGGCATTCCGGTCATCGCCGTGGTCGATACGAACCACTCACCGGAAGGCATTGACTACGTCATTCCGGGTAACGACGACGCATCGAAGGCTGTGTCGCTGTACGCGGAAGGCGTGGCGGACGCGATCCTCGAAGGCCGCGCCAACGCGGTCAACGACGTTGTTCAAGCCGTGCGTAACGCCGAAGGCGACGAGTTCGTCGAGGTCAACGCAGAGGCGTAATCGAGCCTGCGGCCGACAAAAAAGGGGCTTTGCGAAAGGCCCCTTTTTTTAGCCGTGCTTAAACTGAAGTGAGTACAGTGCCCAATTTTTCCTGCCTTTCAAAGCCCGCGGCACGTATCAAACAGACTCAAGGAGCGAATGATGGCGGCAATTACCGCAAGCATTGTGGCAGAGCTGCGCGCGAAGACCGATGCGCCGATGATGGAATGCAAGAAGGCGCTGATAGAAGCCGACGGCGACATGGCGCGCGCTGAAGAACTGCTGCGCGTGAAGCTCGGCAACAAGGCGAGCAAGGCGGCATCGCGCGTGACGGCTGAAGGCATCGTGACGGCACACGTCGAAGGCGGCGTGGGCGCGCTGGTCGAATTGAACTGCGAAACCGACTTCGTTGCCAAGAACGACGATTTCCTGGCTTTCGGCAAGACGATTGCTGAACTGGTCGCCAAGAGCAACCCGGCTGACGTCACTGCTTTGTTGACGCTGCCGCTGAAAAGCTCGACGGTCAACGCTGTGCGCCTGGCGCTGCTCGGCAAGATCGGTGAAAACCTGTCGATCCGCCGTTTCGTGCGTTTCGAGTCGGCGAACAAGGTCGCGGCATACCTGCACGGCACGCGTATCGGCGTGCTGGTCGAGTTCACGGGCGCGGACGAGCAGGTCGGCAAGAATGTGGCCATGCACGTTGCAGCAATGAAGCCGGTCTCGCTGTCATCGGACGAAGTGCCGGCGGACCTGATCGCCAAGGAACGCAGCATCGCCGAGCAAGAGGCGGCCGAGTCGGGCAAGCCGGCTGAAATCGTTGCAAAAATGGTCAATGGCTCCTCGATCCAGAAATACCTGAAGGAAGTGTCGCTGCTGAACCAGCCGTTCGTGAAGAATGACAAGCAGACGATCGAACAGTACCTGAAGGCGAACAACGCATCGGTACAGAAATTCTCGCTGTTCGTGGTCGGCGAAGGCATCGAAAAGCGTGTCGACGACTTCGCGGCAGAAGTGGCGGCGCAAGTCGCTACGGCAAAGCAGTCGTGAAGCAGCGGGCACGTCTGATTAGGGTTAACCTTTGTACGCGTGTGCCCGCCGCCCGATGCGGGCACACGCGGGGCCGCTTGCGGTAAATATTGTTGCACCCCTACAGTTCTACGTCGTTGCAACCCTCCGCGGCGCGATCGGAAACTCATATGCCCACAGCCTACAAACGCGTACTCCTCAAACTCTCCGGCGAAGCCCTCATGGGCGACGGTGCTTTCGGCATCAATCGCGCAACGATCGAAAGGATGGTGGCGGACGTCGCGGAAGTGGTGCGATTGGGCACGCAACTGGCCGTCGTGATCGGCGGCGGCAACATCTTCCGCGGTGTCGCGGGCGGCGCGGCCGGCATGGACCGCGCAACCGCCGACTACATGGGCATGCTCGCCACCATGATGAACGCGTTGGCGCTGCAGGACGCCATGCGTCACGCGGGCATCGAAGCGCGCGTGCAGTCGGCGCTGCGCATGGATCAGGTCGTCGAGCCGTACATCCGTCCCCGCGCCATTCGCCAGCTGGAAGAAGGCAAAGTCGTGATCTTCGCGGCCGGCACCGGCAATCCGTTCTTCACGACGGACACGGCCGCTGCCTTGCGCGGCTCGGAAGTCGGCGCCGAAGTGGTGTTGAAGGCGACGAAGGTCGAGGGCGTATACTCCGCCGACCCGAAGAAAGATCCGAGCGCCACGCGCTACAGCACGATCAGCTTTGACGAAGCCATCGGCAAGAATCTGCAGGTGATGGACGCCACCGCATTCGCGCTGTGCCGCGACCAGAAGCTGCCGATCTGCGTGTTCTCGATCAACAAGCCCGGTGCGCTCAAGCGCATCGTGCAGGGTGACGACGAAGGGACGCTCGTCCACGTGTAAACTCTCGCGTTGTATCGGGCGCGGCGCGCGGGGCTTACGCTTTCGCGCGGAACGCGCCGTCATCACAGGTAAAACCAAGGTTTGGAGGTTCAAATGAGTGTGGCTGACATTAAAAAGAGCGTCGACCAGAAGATGCAGCGGTCAATCGAAGCATTCAAGGCCGATCTCGCCAAGATTCGCACAGGCCGCGCACATACCGGCTTGCTCGATCACATTCAGGTCGATTACTACGGTTCGAACGTGCCCATCTCGCAAGTGGCGAACATGACGCTCGTCGACGCGCGCACGATCGGTGTGCATCTGTGGGAAAAGAAGATGGTCGCTATCGTCGAGAAGGCGATTCGTGAGTCGGATCTCGGTCTGAACCCGGCCACGCAAGGCGATCTGATCCGCGTGCCGATGCCCGCGCTGACCGAAGAGCGCCGCCGCGAACTGACGAAGGTCGTCAAGAGCGAAGGCGAGACCGCCAAGGTCGCCGTGCGCAATCTGCGCCGTGACGCCAACGAGCAACTGAAGAAGTTCGTGAAGGACAAGGAAATCTCGGAAAACGACGAGCGCCGCGCAAGCGAAGACGTTCAGAAGCTGACGGACAAGTCCGTGGCCGAGATCGACAAGCTGGTCCAGACCAAAGAAGCCGAAATCATGACGGTGTGAGGCCGTAGAGACGGTTCTGCCAGTCGCGCGTGTTGTGTTGTTTATAGTCGGCTCTGGCTATCACCCCCTCAAATTCCAAGATTCAGTGGCCATGATCTATACCAGCTCGACCGTTACCGTGCCCGATGTCGCGGCTGTCCCGCGTCACGTCGCGATCATCATGGACGGCAACGGCCGTTGGGCGATAGAACGGCGCCTGCCGCGCGTCGCCGGTCACACCCGCGGCGTCGACGCGGTGCGCGCGACCGTCGAAAGCTGCGCGCGGCGCGGCGTCGAGTTCGTCACGCTATTCGCGTTCAGTTCCGAAAACTGGCGTCGCCCGACCGAAGAAGTGTCGTTCCTGATGCGTCTGTTCGTGACCGCGCTGGAGCACGAGATCGGCAAACTGCACGCCAACGGCATCCGCCTGCGCGTGGTCGGCGACATCGCCATGTTCGACGACAAGATTCGCGCGCTTATCCAGCGCGCCGAAACCAAGACCGCGCGCAACACGCGCCTGACGTTGACCATCGCCGCCAATTACGGCGGGCGCTGGGACATCATGCAGGCGACGAAAAAGCTGATTGCCGAATCGCTCGAAAAGGGCATCCTGGCGCGCGTGGACGGCGAGTCCTTCGCCGAGCATCTCTGCATGGCGTACGCACCTGAGCCGGACCTGTTCATCCGTACGGGCGGCGAGCAGCGCATTAGCAACTTCCTGCTGTGGCAGCTCGCGTACACCGAGTTCTATTTCACCGACACCTATTGGCCCGATTTCGACGACGCCGCGCTCGACCGCGCGATCGCATCGTATGGCGGCCGTGAGCGCCGTTTTGGGCGCACGAGCGCGCAGCTTGCTTCCCAATCGCAGAAGGCCGACACTCTTTCATGTTAAATGTTAAGAACCCGTGTCATCACAGCGATCGTCCTGCTTGCCGTCCTCGTTCCGATTACGCTGTTCGCGCCGATCTGCGCGTTCGGGAAGCTAATCGGCTTCGTCGTGGTGTTCGCCGCCTGGGAGTGGGGGCGGCTGCTCAGGCTCAATGGCGCGGGGCCGGTCGCATATGCGGTAGTGACGGGTGTCGCGCTGGTTTTGAACATCTTCCTCGGCGTCAGATCGAACACGCTGTACCAGATGGCCGCGATTTTCTGGGTGCTCGCCGGGCCATACGCGTTACTGCGCAAGTCCACGCTCGCAGCGGGCGCATGGCGCGCGTTCCTGCTTTTCGCGGGAATCGTCGTGTTTCTCGCCTGCTGGCATGCCGTCGTCGATGCGCGTGCACAAGGCGTCGCGTTTGTGCTATCGCTTCTGCTAGTAGTCTGGCTGGCTGATATAGGCGCATACTTCGCCGGAAAAGCGCTCGGCCGCCACAAGCTCGCGCCGTCGATCAGCCCGGGCAAGACCTGGGAAGGCGCGATGGGCGGCTGGCTGGCCGTCATCGTCATCGGCGCCATCGCGGCCGTCACCGGCTTTTATGCGCCTACCGTATTCACCGCGCTCGTCGGACATCTCGGCTGGGATCGCGCATTCGTCGCCTTGTCCGTGCTCGTTGCATTCAGCGTGGTCGGCGACCTGTTCGAATCGCTCCTGAAGCGCCAAGCGGGTGTCAAGGATTCGAGCGGATTGCTGCCGGGCCACGGCGGTGTCCTCGATCGCATCGACGCATTGTTGCCTATATTGCCGATCGCCCTGTTGATGCTCGGCTAATCGGCCAGAGAAGAATTTATGCAAAAACGGCTCACACTGCTCGGCTCCACGGGCTCGATCGGTGATAGCACGCTCGACGTCGTGGCACGGCATCCGGACCGTTTCTCGGTCTATACGTTAAGCGCCCACCGCAACGGCGACAAGCTCGTTGCTCAATGCCTGCGCTTCCAGCCGGAAGTGGCCGTTGTCGGCGACGCAGACACTGCCGCCCACGTGTCTGCCGCGTTGCACGCGCAGAGCTGCAAGACCGAAGTCATGTATGGCACGGACGCGCTGGTCGAGGTTGCGAGTGCATCGCAGTGCGATACGGTTGTGGCCGCCATCGTCGGCGCGGCGGGTCTCGCGCCGACGCTCGCCGCTGCACGCGCAGGCAAGCGTATTCTGCTGGCGAACAAGGAAGCGCTAGTCATGTCCGGCCAGATCTTCATGGACGCGGGGCGCGACAACGGCGCCATCCTGCTGCCGGTTGACAGCGAGCACAACGCCGTGTTCCAGTGCCTGCCGCCTTGCGCCGACAAGGAAGCGCAAATGCACAGCGGCGTGTCGAAGATCATCCTGACCGCATCGGGCGGGCCGTTCCGCACGCGCGAGCCGTCCACGCTCGTCGATGTCACGCCCGAGCAGGCCGCCAAGCATCCGAATTGGGCGATGGGCCGCAAGATCTCCGTCGACTCGGCCACGATGATGAACAAGGGCCTCGAAGTCATCGAAGCCCACTGGCTGTTCAATCTGCCCGGCGAGCAGATCGAAGTCCTGATCCATCCGCAGAGCGTGATCCATTCGATGGTTTCGTGCGCGGACGGCTCGGTGCTTGCGCAACTCGGCAATCCCGACATGCGTACGCCGATCGCGCATGCGCTGGCGTATCCGGACCGGGTCGATTCGGGCGTCGCGCAGCTCGATCTCGCGCAGATCGCCACGCTCACGTTCGAGAAGCCCGATTTCAAGCGATTCCCGTGTCTCGCGCTCGCCATTCAGGCGATGGAAGCGGGCGGCATTGCGAGCGCCGCGCTGAATGCGGCTAACGAGATTGCCGTGGAAGCGTTCCTCGACCGGCGCATCGGCTTCATGGCGATCAGCGAAGTCGTCGATCGCGTGTTGAATGCACTGCCTAACACGAGCGCCGCGCAACTCGACGACGTCCTCGCCGCCGATGCCAACGCGCGCCGTCTCGCGTCCGGTTTCGTCACCGAGCTCCACGCGAACGCACCGGGCGCAGAACCCATCGCCCATTGAGGCCGTCATGAGCTTTCTGACCGAAATCGTCGCCTTCGTCATTGCGATAGGCGTGCTCGTCGTCGTCCACGAATTCGGTCATTACAGCGTCGCGCGAATGTGCGGCGTGAAGGTGCTGCGGTTCTCCGTGGGCTTCGGCAAGCCGCTCGTGCGCTGGGTCAGCAAGAAGACCGGCGCCGAATGGACCATTGCCGCGCTGCCGCTCGGCGGCTACGTGAAGATGCTCGACGAGCGCGAAGTCGATCCAGAAAGCGGCCAGACCATCCCGCCCGAAGAACTGCTGCGTGCGTTCAACCGGCAGAGCGTAGGCAAGCGCATCGCTATCGTGGCGGCGGGACCGGTCGCCAACTTCCTGCTGACCATCGTGCTGTTTTCTGCGGTATTCGCGGGCGGCGTGACGGAACCGGCCGCCATCGTGTCCACGCCGGAAGCGGATACGGTTGCCGTACGCGCGGGCTTCGACGGCGGCGAAACCATCGTGTCGATGCGCGATGCCAACGGCGGCGATTCGCACGTCATTCGTTCGTGGTCCGATCTTCGCTGGAAACTGCTGGATGCATCGTTCGATCATCGGCGCATCGTGCTGACGGCGAAGACGCATGACGGCACGTATGACTTCCCCGTGATGGTAGCCGGCATCAACGATGCGGATACCGAACAGGACTTCATGAACAAGCTTGGCTTCATGCCGGGCGGCGGCACGCTGACGGTCGCGGGCGTGGAAGCGGGCAGCGTGGCGCAGAAAGCCGGGCTCGCAGTCGGCGACAAGCTGCGCGCGATCGATGGCCGCACCGTCGATAACGCGACGAGCTTCATCGACTATGTGAAGGCGCATGCGAGCAAGCCTGTCACGCTGACGATCGAACGCGGCACGGGCAAGCAGGCGAAGCGCGTATCCCTCACTCTCACGCCCGACATCTGCCGCAATACAATGACGGGCAGGGAAATCGGCCGCATCGGTGCCGCGCTGGCGAATCAGTTGCCGACCGTGGACGTGCGTTACGGGCCGATCGAAAGCCTGCGTCTCGGCGTGAATCGCACGTGGGACATCAGCATGTATTCGCTGCGCATGTTTGGCCGGATGATCGTTGGCGAAGCATCGCTCAAGAATCTGTCGGGACCGGTCACCATCGCCGATTACGCAGGCAAGAGCGCGCGGCTCGGTCTGGCTGCTTTCGTTTCTTTTCTGGCGCTCGTCAGCATCAGTCTCGGTGTGTTGAACTTGTTACCGATTCCGGTTCTGGACGGTAGTCATCTATTATATTATTCGGTTGAGGTCGTTACCGGCAAAGCGGTATCTGATCGCTGGCAGCTGGTTCTGCAGCGGGCGGGTCTGGTGTGCATCGGCGCGTTGTCGATGATCGCGCTTTTCAACGACCTCGCTCGCCTGATCCGTTTTTGATCCACGTTGATAAATTCTGGCGTCGTCTCATGTGTTCATGAGACGACCGCCGGAATGAATGCAGCTTTAACTGGGGAAGCACGTTGTTCAAACCTCATCGCTTTGTTCCTAATACGGCCAACGCCGTGGCCGTGGCCGCGGCGTTGGCCGCAACGGGTATGGCGGCGCACGCCACTACGCCGTTCGTCGTGCAGGATATCCGGATCGAAGGGCTTCAACGCATCGAACCGGGTTCGGTGTTCGCGTATCTGCCCATCAAGCAAGGCGACACTTTCAGCGACGACAAGGCCTCCGAAGCGATCCGCGCGCTTTACGCAACGGGCTTCTTCAAGGACGTTCAGATTGCCACGGAAGGTAACGTGGTGGTCGTGCAGGTGCAGGAACGTCCCGCCATTTTGGCCATCAACTTCACGGGCCTGCACGAGTTCGACAAGGACACCATCACCAAGGCGCTGCGCTCGGTTGGTCTGTCGCAAGGCCGTTCGTACGACAAGGCGCGGCTCGATCGCGCGGAACAGGAATTGAAGCGTCAGTACCTCACGCGCGGCTATTACGCAGCAGAGGTCACGACGACCGTCACGCCGGTGGACCGCCAGCGTGTCGCCATCCTGTTCACGGTGGCCGAAGGTCCGAGCGCAAAGATTCGCCAGATCAACTTCGTGGGCAACAAGGCGGTGAGCTTGGGCACGCTGCTCGGCGAAATGCAATTGTCCACGCCGAACTGGTTTTCCTGGTACACGAAGAGCGACCTCTACGCGAAGGAAAAGCTCACGGGCGACCTGGAGAACGTGCGTTCGTATTATCTGAACCATGGTTACCTTGAGTTCGCAATCGATTCCACGCAGGTGTCGATCTCGCCGGACAAGAAGGACATGTACCTGACCATTGCCGTGCACGAAGGCGAGCCGTACAAAGTCAGCAGCGTGAACCTCGTGGGCAATCTGCTTGACCGCGAGCCGGAATTGCAAAAGCTCATCACGGTCAAGCAAGGTCAGTTGTTCTCGGCTGAGAAATTGCAGGCCACGACCAAGGCCATCGTCGACAAGCTCGGTGAATATGGTTACGCGTTCGCGCAGGTCAATGCGCAGCCGGAAATCGATCAGGTTCATCACACCGTCGCGCTTACGCTGCAGGTTGATCCGAACCGCCGCGTGTACGTGCGCCGCGTGAACATCGTCGGCAATACGCGCACGCGTGACGAAGTGGTGCGCCGTGAAATGCGCCAGCTCGAAAGCTCGTGGTTCGATTCGAGCCGTCTGGCGCTGTCGAAGGACCGTATCAATCGTCTGGGCTACTTCACGGACGTCGACGTGACCACGGCGCCGGTCGAAGGCACCAACGACCAGGTGGATGTGGACGTCAAGGTCGCGGAAAAGCCGACCGGCGCCATCACGCTGGGCGCTGGCTTCTCGTCGACAGACAAGGTGGTGCTGTCGGCGGGCGTGTCGCAGGACAACGTGTTCGGTTCGGGCACGTCGCTGTCGGTGAACGTGAATACCGCGAAGACGTACCGCACGCTGACGGTCACGCAGGTCGATCCGTACTTCACCATTGACGGCATCAAGCGCATTACCGACGCATACTACCGCACGTATCAACCGCTGTACTACTCGACGGATTCGAGCTTCAAGATCGTGACGATGGGCGCGGACACCAAATTCGGTATCCCGTTCTCGGAGCAGGACACAGTGTTCTTCGGCGTCGGCGCCGAGCAGAACACCATGGATGTCGATTCGGCCACGCCGCAGTCGTACATCACCTACGTGAACGAGTTCGGCCACGTGGTGAACAATTTCCCGCTGACGGTCGGCTGGTCGCGTGACAACCGCGACAGCGCACTGGTGCCGAGTCGCGGTTACTACATCCAGTCGAACGCGGAATACGGCACACCACTGGGCAACACGACCTACGCCAAGCTCGACGCGCAGTTCCAGTATTACTACTCGTTCGCACGCGGTTTCGTGCTGGGCTTCAACCTGCAGGGCGGCTACGGCAAGGGTCTCGACGGTCAGACGTACCCGATCTTCAAGAACTACTACGCGGGCGGTATCGGCTCAGTGCGCGGTTACTCGCCGAGCTCGCTGGGTCCGCACGACTCGAAGACGGGCGACCCGATCGGCGGCTCGCGCATGGCCGTGGGTAACATCGAACTGACGTTCCCGCTGCCGGGCACGGGTTATGACCGCACGCTGCGCGTCTTCACCTTCCTCGATGCCGGTAACGTCTGGGGCGATCCGAATCAGGGCGGCACGAGCAGCGGCGCGAACGGCCTGCGCTACGGCTATGGTCTGGGTCTGGCGTGGATTTCGCCGATCGGCCCGCTCAAGCTGAGCCTGGGCTTCCCGCTGCAGAAACATGAAGGCGACCAATATCAGAAGTTCCAGTTCCAGATCGGTACGGCGTTCTAAGGCGTCGGGCGAATGCGGACTTCAACCATTTCGACGTGACGTGAGGACCACTTTGCGAACCGGTAAGCTTTCGAAACACTTAGCGCTTATACTTGCGTTGTCGATGTTTCTCGGCCTGGGCGCGGTGGCCGCCGCGAACGCTCAGGAAGCGCGCATCGCCGCGGTCAATTCGGACCGCATCCTGCGCGAGTCGTGGGCCGCCAAGGCTGCGCAATCGAAGCTCGAACAGGAATTCTCCAAGCGCGACAAAGCCTTGCAGGACATGGCGCAGCGTCTGAAGGCGATGTCGGACAACATCGATAAGAACGGCGCGACGATGGCGCCGGCCGATCGTGCGGCGCGCCAGCGCGATCTCGCGCAACTCGATGTGGATTTTCAGCGCAAGCAGCGCGAATTTCGCGAAGACCTGAACCAGCGCCGCAACGAGGAACTCGCGGCGGTGCTGGATCGCGCGAACAAGGTCATCAAGCAGATTGCCGAGCAGCAACATTACGACCTGATCGTGCAGGAAGCGGTGTATGTCAGCCCGCGCATCGATATCACGGATCAGGTGCTGAAGGCGCTGGCGGCGGCCCCGGGCGGCGCCAGCCCGAACTGACGAGGAGCAACTACACGCATGGCATCAGGCATGACGATCTCGCTCGATGAACTAACCCAGCGCTTCGGCGGCGACGTGATGGGCAAGGGCGCGCATCGCGTCGGCGGTCTGGCGCCGCTCGACAAGGCAGGCCCCGACCAGATTTCGTTTCTGGCAAATCAAAAGTATCTGGTGCAGGTCGAAAGCACGCGCGCCGGCGCGATGCTCATTTCGCCGGCGGATCTCGACAAGCTTACGCGGCGCGACGGAATTAATTTCATCGTCACGCCGAATCCTTACGCTTATTTCGCGCGTGTGGCGCAGGCTTTCATCGATCTGGCCGCGCCGAAGGTCACGCCCGGCGTACACCCGAGCGCCTATGTCGATCCGGCGGCGAAAGTCGCGGCGAGCGCGGTGATCGGGCCGCACGTGACGGTGGAAGCGGGTGCGGTCGTCGGCGAGCGCGTGAAGCTGGATGCGGGCGTGTCGGTGGGCCGGGGTGTAAAGCTCGGCGACGACGTGCATCTGTATCCGAACGTCACCGTGTATCACGGCTGCAAGCTCGGCGCGCGCGTGATCGTGCACGCGGGCGCGGTGATCGGCGCGGACGGTTTTGGTTTTGCGCCGGATTTCGTCGGTGAAGGCGAGGCGCGCGCGGGAACGTGGGTGAAAATCCCGCAGGTCGGCGCGGTCGATATCGCCGACGACGTGGAAATCGGCGCGAATACGACGATCGATCGCGGCGCGATGGTGGACACGGTCATCGAAGAAAGCGTGAAGATCGACAATCTCGTGCAGATCGGACACAATTGCCGCATCGGCGCGTACACGGTCATTGCCGGGTGCGCGGGCATCGCGGGCAGCACGAATATCGGCAAGCACTGCATGATCGGCGGCGCGGTGGGCATTGCGGGACACGTGACGCTGGCGGACTACGTCATTGTCACGGCACAGTCGGGCGTGTCGAAGTCGCTGACGAAGCCGGGCATATACACCAGCGCGTTCCCGACCATGCCGCACGCGGACTGGAACCGGAGCGCGGCATTGTATCGTAATCTGGACAAGCTGCGCGAGCGCATCAAGTCGCTGGAAACGGCGCTCGCCGACCGCGACGCCGACGCGGACGACAAGGCGTAAGACCTCGCGACGTCCGACGAGAGCGGTCTGCCGCGGACGAAGACAGAGTTTTTCCCCCAGGCGGGCGCACCACGAGCCGCGCCCGCCGTCAAATTTCCGCGCCGAGCCGCGCGCGAGCAGAACGACCATGAGCACAGAAAAAATTAACTTCGATATTCACAAGATCCTCACGCTGCTGCCGCATCGGTATCCGATCCTGCTTGTGGACCGCGTGCTCGAACTTGAGCCGCACAAGAGCATCAAAGCGATCAAGAACGTGACGATCAACGAGCCGTTCTTCCAAGGTCATTTCCCGATGCGCCCGGTGATGCCCGGCGTGCTCATTCTGGAAGCGCTCGCGCAGACCGCGGCGCTCCTGACCTTCGCCGAAGAGCCGCACGACCCGACCAACACGCTGTATTACTTCGTCGGCATCGACGGCGCGCGTTTCAAGCGCGTGGTGGAACCGGGCGACCAACTGGTGCTGAACGTCACGTTCGAGCGGTATATGCGAGGCATCTGGAAGTTTAAGGCGCGCGGCGAAATCGACGGCGTGACCGCCGCCGAAGCCGAACTCATGTGTACCGTGAAGAACACGGACGCTTGAATTTTTTGAGCGTTTCATGTTCAACGAAACGAACAGCACAGGCGAGGCCGCATGAGCAAGATCCATTCAACCGCGATCATCGAATCGGGCACGCAACTCGACGAATCCGTCGAGGTCGGCCCGTACGCGGTCGTCGGTGTGGACGTCGTCATCGGCGCGGGCACGACCATCGGTTCGCATAGCGTGATCGAAGGTCATACGACCATCGGACGCGAGAACCGCATTGGCCATTACGCCTCGATCGGCGGGCGTCCGCAGGACATGAAGTACCGGGACGAGCCCACGAAACTCGTCATCGGCGACAGAAACACCATTCGTGAATTCACCACGCTGCATACGGGCACGGTGCAGGATCAGGGCGCGACGTCCATTGGCGACGACTGCTGGATTATGGCCTACGCGCACGTCGGGCATGACTGCCGTCTGGGCAACAACGTCATCATGTCGAGCAATGCGCAACTGGCTGGTCACGTGATCGTCGGCAATCACGCGATCGTCGGCGGCATGTCGGGCGTGCATCAGTTCGTGCGCATCGGCGCGCATTCGATGCTCGGCGGCGCGTCGGCGCTCGTGCAGGACGTGCCGCCGTTCGTGATTGCAGCAGGCAACAAGGCCGAGCCGCATGGCATCAACGTCGAGGGCTTGCGCCGCCGCGGTTTTACGCCGGACGCAATTTCGGCGCTGCGCCAGGCGTACCGCATCGTCTACAAGAGCGGCCTGTCGCTCGAAGAAGCGAAGCTGCAACTCAAGGACCTGAGCGCAGCAGGCGGAGAGGGCGATGCGTCCGTCAAGGCTTTCGTCGATTTCATCTCCACCTCGCAGCGCGGCATCATCCGCTATGCCGCACGATGACGCTGACACTTACACTTACTCCGCCGTGCGTCGCAATTGTCGCCGGCGAGCCTTCTGGCGACCTGCTTGCGACGTCGCTGCTCAACGGGCTTCATCAGGTGCTGCCGGAAGGCACGCGCTATAGCGGCATCGGCGGCCCGCGCATGACGGCCGCCGGCTTCGACGCGCATTGGCCGATGGACAAGCTCACCGTCCGCGGCTACGTCGAAGCGCTGAAGCACATTCCGGAGATTCTCGGCATCCGCAACAAAATCAAGCGGCAATTGCTGGCGGAACCGCCTTTGGTGTTCGTTGGCGTGGACGCGCCTGATTTCAATTTCGGGCTCGAACAGCCGTTGCGCGAAGCAGGCATTCCGACCGTGCATTTAGTGTGTCCGTCCATCTGGGCGTTGCGCGGCGGGCGCATCAAGAAAATTGCCAAGGCCGTCGATCACATGCTGTGCGTGTTTCCGTTCGAAACCGCGCTGCTGGAAAAGGCGGGCGTGGCGGCGAGTTACGTCGGTCATCCTTTGGCCGACGAAATTCCGCTGGAGCCGGACGTCGCGGGCGCGCGGCGCGAACTGGGCATCGCGGAAGGCGGGCCGATGATCGCCGTGCTGCCGGGCAGCCGCCGCTCCGAAGTCGAGCTGATTGGGCCGACGTTTTTCGATGCGATGGAATTGATGCAGCGCCACGAGCCGACCGTGCGGTTCTTGCTGCCCGCGGCGAATCCAGCGTTGCGCGAGTTGTTCAGGCCTTTGGTCGAAGCGCATCCGAACCTGTCGCTGACGATCACCGATGGCCGCGCGCAAACCGCGATGACCGCCGCCGACGCGATCCTCGTCAAAAGCGGCACGGTAACGCTGGAAGCCGCGCTGCTTAAGAAGCCGATGGTCATCTCGTATAAGGTGCCCTGGCTGACGGGCCAGATCATGAAGCGGCAGGGTTATTTGCCGTACGTCGGCCTGCCGAACATTCTCGTGGGCCGCTTCGTCGTGCCCGAAATCCTGCAGCACTTCGCCACGCCCGAAGCGCTCGCGGACGCCACGCTGCAACAGTTGAACGACGACGCAAACCGCCGTACCCTGACAGAAATTTTCACGGATATGCATATCGCGCTGCGTCAGAACACGTCGCAGAAGGCGGCGGAAGCCGTGGCGCGCGTGCTCGAAACGCGGAGGCCGCACTAAATGGCGGCGAAAAATTCACCTCAGGGCGGACTCGATTTCAGTTCGCCGTTCGACATCATTTGCGGCGTCGACGAAGCAGGGCGCGGACCGCTCGCCGGTCCCGTGGTGGCGGCGGCGGTGACCTTCGATCCGTCGAAACCGCGCATCAACGGTCTCGACGATTCGAAAGCGCTGACCGCGAAGAAGCGCGAGGAGTTGTACGCGAAGATCGTTGACCGGGCGCTGGCGTATTGCATCGCGTCGGCGAGCGTCGAGGAAATCGACACCATCAACATCCTGCATGCGTCGATGCTGGCGATGAAGCGCGCTGTCGAAGGCCTTTCGGTCCTGCCGACGCTGATCAAGGTCGATGGCAACCGCTGCCCGACGCTCTCGATTCGCAGCGAAGCGGTTATCGGCGGCGATGCGCTTGTGAAGCAAATCTCCGCGGCATCGATTCTGGCGAAGGTTACGCGTGACCGCATGCTCGTTGAACTGCACGAAACCTATCCGATGTACGGCTTCGCCACGCATTCCGGCTACGGCACGCCGCATCATCTGAAGGCGCTGCAGGAGCATGGGCCGTGCGAGCATCATCGGCGGTCGTTCGGGCCGGTGCGCGAGGCGCATGTGCTGTTCTTCGGTTCCGTGTTGCCGGAGATCGCGCCGGCAGTCATTCACGCGACCGCGACGATCGAAGACGATCCGGGCGCACTCGTGTTCTAACTTCACGTGAAATCAATTACCTCGCAGGACAACCCGCTCTACAAGCGCCTGAAGGCGCTCGCCGGTTCGACCGCGCAGCAGCGGCGTAGCGGGCATGCTTTGCTCGAAGGCCTGCATCTCGCGTCCGCTTATCTCGATGCGGCGGGGCAGCCGGAAACGTGCGTTGTCACTGAAGGCGCGCTGACGCACGAAGAGGCGCGGGAGATTGTCGGGCATATTGAAGAGAAGCGCGTCGTGGTTGTGTTGCCAGACGTACTGTTCGGGCAGCTTTCAAGTGTCGTGCATGGCATCGGCATGTTGTTGCTGGTCGAGAGTCACGCCTGAACGCGTGGCCGAGACGTGCGTGATTCTCGATGGTGTTCAGGATGCGGGCAATGTCGGGTCGGTCTTGCGCAGCGCGGCGGCGGGGATCAAGCGCGTGTTCTGTGGGCCGGGGACGGCTTACGCCTGGTCTTCCAAAGTGTTGCGGCGATCGGGCATGGGCGCGCATTTCTTGCTCGATATCTTCGGGGATGTTGAGCCCGCCGATCTGATCGCATGTCTCAATGCGCTCGTCACCATCACGGATTCCCACGGCGCAACTGCGATTTACGATTGTGATCTCTCAGGTGCGTTGGCCTGGGCCTTTGGCAATGAAGGGGCTGGCGTGTCGCAGGTCTGGCGCGATGCCGTGAGGCAGCGAGTAACTATTCTGCAGCCTGGAGGGATTGAGTCTCTCAAGGTGGCCGCTGCCGCGACGGTTTGTTTGAGCAGTGCCGTCAGCAGCGTTAAAGTTTTAGCAGTTGTGTGTTTGTCTTTGTCGTGCAAAGCGCTTCTGTTTTCGTGCTTGATTTGCAGTAGTCGCCTCCCCAGCGTGCTGGGGGGCGACTACTGCCTAGAAAGCCCCAACACCAGAAACGCCTTTCACTTTCACGAACAAAAAAAGCCAGCAAGAACCTCAGTAATAGGAGGAAGGCCGCTCAGGCTTGATCTCCTGCAGGATCGTAGTAGCGATCTCCTCGATCGACTTATGCGTCGAAGAAAAGCCACTTAACGCCTTCGCGCTTCATCATTTGCTCGGCTTCGTTGATCTCATAGCGGCAATTTTTCGATAGCGGCGTACTTGCTGCCCGGCCGCCGCTCGTTATGAATCTCCGCAAGCCGCGAAGGATCGATCGACAAGCCGAACATCTTCGAGCGATGTTCAAGCAGAGGCGTAGGCAGCTTACCATGCTCGAAATCTTCGGGAATCAGCGAATAGTTCGCGGCTTTCACACCGTATTGCATCGCCAGATAGAGACTCGTCGGCGTCTTGCCGCTGCGCGACACGCCAACCAGAATTACATCGGCCTCAGCGAGATTGCGATTCAACTGCCCATCGTCATGCGCGAGCGAAAAGTTGATCGCCTCGATACGGTTCTTGTACTCTTCGGTGTCCGCGTTCTGGTGGACGCGCCCCATAGCGTGCGTCGACTTGATCTCCAATTCATTTTCCAACGGTTCGATGAACGTCTGAAACATATCGAGCACGAGCGCATTGCATCCTTTGACGACTTCATTCGATGCACTGTCCACGAGCGTAGTGAACACGATCGGCCTGCGCCCGTCGAGCGCGACGGCTTCGTTGATCTTCTCGACTGTAGCGTAAGCTTTGTCGATGGAATCCACGAACGGCACGCGCACGAGCCGGAATTTTTGGTCGAATTGAGTGAGGATCGAATGCGCGAAGGTTTCGGCAGTGATACCGGTCCCGTCGGAAACGATGAATACGGAAGGCGGCATGGGCGGAACGAGGAACGAGGAACGAGTTTTGACAAAGGTGCTCGAACGGTAACGCTTCTGCGCGCTTGCCGCAAAGCCTGTGTTATGGTTACTGACCGCTGCGTGTGCGCTCCTGAACGAATAGGTGCCAAACACCTCAGTTTTGCCGTCGAATGACTGCCTTGCCCAAGACAATTTTGAAAAGCGGCAAGGTAGAGTAACGACAACCTGTTCGATAAGTAATTGCGGACAAATTGATTCGGATTTTCGTCAAATCGCGGTCGTTTCGTGGATTTTTAAAGCGTGAATCCACCGTTTCAAGCAGATTTCCCGAGTTCCCCGTCTCTTTTTGATGATGCCTCGTCCTGAGTGCGCGCGACTCCCCGAAGGCTTATCAAACAGGTTGTGCGAGATGCGCCGCCGCTTCCAATGGGCGCGGCGCATGTGAGCCCACTCGTGCGATCGAGAATTCCATCCACCTTAGGGGCTTGTATGACTAACGCAGTCAATGTTGCGAACGATGTCGCAAAGGATCAGGCGTATGTAGTTCCATTCGAGCAGTTGCGAATGACCGACGTGGAAATCGTCGGTGGCAAGAACGCCTCGTTCGGCGAAATGATCAGCCAGCTTTCCAAAGCCGGCGTTCAAGTGCCGACGGGTTTTGCCACGACCGCGCTCGCCTTCCGCGACTTCCTGCATCACAACAACCTGACAGACCGCATTGCCAAACGTCCGGAGACGCTCGACGTCGACGACGTGAAAGCGCTCGCGGAATGCGGCAAGGAAATCCGCCAATGGATCTTCGAGGCGCCGCTTTAGCCGCGCCTCGAAGACGGAATCCGTCATCAGTTCGACATCCTTCAGAACGGCTCGCCCGACGAGCTTTCGTTCGCCGTGCGTTCGTCCGCGACCGCAGAAGATCTACCGGACGCATCGTTCGCGGGTCAGCAAGAGAGCTATCTGAACATGGTCGGCATCGAAGACGTGCTCGATCGCATGAAGCACGTGTTCGCTTCGCTGTATAACGACCGCGCTATTTCCTATCGCGTCCACAAGGGCTTTATGCACACTGAAGTCGGGTTGTCGGCGGGCGTGCAGCGCATGGTGCGCTCGGACGTGGGCGCAGCGGGTGTAATGTTCACCATCGACACGAAATCGGGCTTCAAGGAAACCGTGTTCATCACGGCGAGCTACGGTCTGGGCGAAACCATCGGGCAGGGCGCGGTGAATCCGGACGAGTTCCGCGTGTTCAAGCAGACGCTGGCGCAGGACAAGTATCCGATCATCCGCCGTTCCATCGGCTCCAAGCTCATCAAGATGGAATTCACCAAGCCGGGCGAGCCGGGCCGCGTGAAGGCCGTCGACGTGCCGCACGAGCAGCGCAACCGCTTTTCGATCACGTATGAAGACGTCATCCAGTTGGCGAAGTACGCGATCGTCATCGAAAAGCACTACGAGCGTCCGATGGACATCGAGTGGGGCAAGGACGGCTGCGACGGCAAGATCTTCATTCTGCAAGCGCGTCCGGAGAAGGTGAAGAGCCAGGTGTCCGGCAAGGCCGAGATGCGCTTCAAGCTCAAGGGCCAGTCGAACGTGCTTGCGACGGGCCGCGCCATTGGCCAGAAGATCGGCGCGGGCCCAGTGCGTGTAATTCACGATCCGTCGGAAATGGAACGCGTGCAGCCGGGCGATGTGCTGGTCGCCTACATGACCAACCCGAATTGGGAACCGGTGATGAAGCGCGCATCGGCCCATCGTGACGAATCGCGGCGGACGTACCTGCCACGCGGCAATCATCGCGCGTGAACTGGGCGTGCCGGCAGTGGTCGGCTGCGGCGATGCAACGGACGTGCTGAAGGACGGCGCGCTCGTCACGGTTTCGTGCGCGGAAGGCGACGAAGGCAAGATCTACGACGGTTTACTCGAAACCGAAATGACCGAAGTCCAGCGCGGCGAATTGCCGAAGATTCCGGTCAAGATCATGATGAACGTCGGCAATCCTCAACTCGCGTTCGACTTCGCGCAGTTGCCGAATGCGGGCGTGGGTCTCGCGCGGCTTGAGTTCATCATCAACAACATCGGCGTGCATCCGAAGGCGATTCTGGAGTACCCGAATGTCGATGCCGATTTGAAAAAGGCAGTCGAGAGCGTTGCGCGCGGTCATGCTTCGCCGCGTGCCTTCTACGTTGACAAGCTGACGGAAGGCATCGCCACGATCGCGGCGGCGTTCTATCCGAAGCCAGTCATCGTGCGTTTGTCGGACTTCAAGTCGAACGAGTACAAGAAGCTGATCGGCGGTTCGCGCTACGAGCCGGACGAAGAAAATCCGATGCTCGGTTTCCGTGGCGCGTCGCGCTAAAGAAGGTTCGCGAGGAAATGGGTCTGGACAACGTGCAGATCATGGTGCCGTTCGCGCGCACGCTGAAGCAGGCGGATCGCGTGGTCGAGTTGCTGAAGAAGTTCGGCCTCGAACGCGGCAAGAACGATCTCAAGCTCATGATGATGTGCGAAGTGCCGTCCAACGCGATTCTCGTCGAGCAGTTCCTGGAGCGTTTCGACGGCTTCTCGATCGGTTCGAACGATCTGACGCAGTTGACGCTCGGTCTCGACCGCGACTCCAGCATGGAATTGCTGGCAGCGGGCTTCGACGAGCGCGACGAAGCCGTGCAGTTCATGCTGAAGCGCGCGATCGAAACGTGTCTGAAGCTGAACAAGTACGTCGGTATCTGCCGGTCAGGGTCCTTCGGATCATCCGGATCTCGCCGAATGGCTGGCGAAGCAGGCATCGAATCGATGTCGCTGAATCCGGACACGATCATCGACACGTGGCAGCAGTTGGCGAAGACCTTTTCAAAATAAGTCGTAGTCGCAACTTCCCGCTTGCTTACGGATAAGTCTCACGTGATAAAAAACACCCCGGAACACATTCGTTCCGGAGTATTTTCGTTTGGAGACCGTGATGATGTCGATCGGACTGGACTGTTTTGGTGGCTCGCGGCGGGCGCGCTGATCGTCGCCGAGTTGTTAACCGGCACGTTTTATATGCTGATGATCGCGGGCGGCATCGCGTTCGTGATGGGCGCGTGGCCGCACGTGCAGATTGGGCGCAGCGGCGTGATCGCATTGATCTCGGTCGTGGTGTTGCGGCGTTCGCGCTTTGGCAACCGGAAGCGCCGCAAGGACGCCTCGCGTGACGCGGCCGTCAATCTCGACATCGGCGCGACATTGCAGGTCGGTGAGTGGCATGGCCGCCATGCACGGGCGATGTATCGCGGCGCGCAGTAGTTGTATCGCATCACTGCGCTGGAAGGAAGTCGGCTGATCGTTGCGGCCGAACGCTAGTTTTTATAAGGAGAATAATAATGTACTTCGCGCTAATTCTACTCGTCATTGCGATCGTGATCGTGGCGAACACGGTCACGATCGTGCCGCAGCAGCACGCCTGGATTCTCGAACTGCTCGGCCGCTATCATGGGATGCTCACGCCGAGGCTGAACATCGTGCTGCCGTTCATCGACCGGATTGCTTACAAGCACGTGCTCAAGGAAATTCCGCTCGAAGTGCCGAGCCAGGTCTGTATCACGCACGACAACACGCAATTGCAGGTGGATGGCGTGCTGTATTTTCAGGTCACGGACGCGATGAAGGCGTCGTATGGTTCGAGCAATTTCGTGTTTGCGATCACGCAGTTGTCGCAGACCACGCTGCGCTCCGTTATCGGCAAGCTGGAACTCGACAAGACGTTCGAGGAACGCGATTTAATCAACCAGAGCATCGTCAATGCGCTCGATGAAGCGGCGTCGAACTGGGGCATGAAAATGCTGCGCTACGAAATCAAGGATCTGACGCCGCCGAAGGAAATCCTTCACGCGATACAGGCCGCAAATTACCGTCGAGCGCGAAAAGCGCGCGTTGATCGCCGCGGCGGAAGGTCGCAAGCAGGAACAGACCAATCTGGCATCTGGCACGCGTACGCGTGAAGCAGCGATCCAGAAGTCCGAAGGCGAGCGGCAGGCCACGATCAATCAAGCGCAAGGCGAAGCGTCGGCCATTCTTGCGGTGGCCGAGGCGAATGCGCAGGCCATCGAAAAGATAGGCGCGGCGATTCAGACGGCGGGCGGCATGGATGCGGTGAATCTGAAGGTAGCGGAGCAGTATGTCGGCCCGTTCGGGAATATCGCTAAGCAGGGGAACACAGTGATCGTGCCGGACAATATGTCCGATATAAGTTCTATGCCCGCTTTGGCATTGTCCATCTTGAAGGGCGAGGACGGGCTGATCAGGAAGGCTTAAAGCAAAAAGGGGCGCTCAGAAGCGCCCCTTTTCCATTGCCGTGATTACCGCGTCGCCGTGCGCATCAGCCGCGCACGTTCTCGATCCCAGTCGCGTTTCTTCTCGGTCTCCCGCTTGTCGTGCAGCTTCTTGCCCTTCGCCAGTCCGATCTCGCATTTCACGCGGCCTTCCTTGTAGTGGAAGTTCAGCGGCACGAGCGTATGCCCGCGCTGCTCGACCTTGCCGATGAGCTTGTCGATCTGATCACGATGCAGCAGCAGCTTGCGCGTGCGCACCGGGTCCAGATTGGCGAACTTCGATGCCTCGGGCAGCGGGCTGATATACGTGCCGATCAGAAAAAGCTCGCCCTGCTTGATGACGACGTAGCCTTCCTTGATCTGTCCGCGGCCCGCGCGCAGCGCCTTGACTTCCCAGCCTTCGAGCACGAGACCTGCCTCGTAGCGTTCCTCGATGAAGTAATCGAAGAAGGCTTTTCTGTTGTTGATGACGCTCACGAATGGAAAGTGCTCAGCTCGTCTAAAATCCCAATTTTAACAGCGCGCCGTCTCGCGGATGATCGCAACTGCGTTCCCTTGCGCGCCGCCGCCTGAACAAAGCCAACCCGCAGTGACCACTGCGCTTCAATGCCCATATGGCCGACGTCCAAAAAACCGTACTAATCCGCCATTCAGCGGAAGAAATGTTCGACCTCGTCACCGATGTCGCCGACTACCCCAATTTCCTGCCGTGGTGCGGCGGCGTGGAGATCGGCCAGCAGGACGAGAACGGCATGGAAGCGAAGATCGACATCAGCTTCAAGGGCATCAAGCAGCATTTCGCCACGCGCAATAAGCAAAAGCGGCCGACTTCCATCGATATGGAGTTTCTGAGCGGCCCTTTCAAGAAGTTCACCGGCTTCTGGCGCTTCACGCCGCTGCGCGCGGACGTGTGTAAGATCGAATTTGCGCTGCACTACGAGTTTTACAACGTGATTCTGGAAAAGATCATCGGGCCAGTGTTTAGTCATATTGCTAACACGTTCGTCGACTCCTTCGTGAAACGCGCGCATCAGCGCTACGGCAAGAAATGAATCTTCATATCAACGTGTGTTACGGCCTGAGCGATAACGCGTTCCTGAAGCGCATCGATCTGCACGAAGGCGCGACTGTGCGCGAGGCCATCGAGGCAAGCGGCGTGCTCGCGCGGCATCCAGAAATCGGTTTTTCGACGCAGAAGGTCGGCGTGTTCGGCAAGCTCAAACCGCTCGATGCGGCGCTCGCGGACTTCGATCGTGTCGAGATTTACCGGTCGCTGAAGGTTGATCCGAAAACCGCACGCCAGCGTCGCGTGGACAAGGCGCGCAAGGCGGGGTCGATCGAAGGGCGCAAGTGGCAGAACAAGGATTCGCGCGGAGCGTGAATCAATGCGCGAGCGCCTCTCCGGGGGCAACACTGTGCTGCCGCACCGACCACAACACGCCGGTCAGCAACAAAACGATGGCCAGGACTTCAGGTGCGTGCGGCCAGCGGCCATCGTAGATGAAGGCATAGAGCAGCGCAGCGTTTCGAACGCGATCATCTGTCCCGACAGCGTCAGCGGCAGACGCTTTTGCGCCGCATTCCACAGTATATTGCCGACCCACGAGCCGATCGCGGCCAGCAGCGCACACACGATCCATAACAGATGCCAGCGCTCGGCCGGCAAGCTCGGCTGAATGGCGCCGGCAGGCAGCATCCACATGACGATGCCGATGATCGCCCCAAGCACGCCTGTCACGACGCCCCATAGAACGGACCACTCGGTGCCATCAAAATGATCGTTGGCTTGCAGATAGCGCGCGTTGACGACGGCGTACCACGTCCACGCCGTCAGCGCGCCGATCTCGCACGCGCCAGGCCCGCCAGCCGTGTCAGCACGCTCGCAACGGACGACGCGCTGCCAAACAGCAAATCGCGGAACACATCCAGATTGATGCAGACGATGCCCGCTACGACCAGCGCCAGCGGCCCGACGAGCCGCTTCAAATTGACGCGCCGGCCCGCGAGCGTGACAGTAACAAGCAGAATGCCGACGATTAGCGACGTGGGCACTACGCCGACCAGTTGAACCGCTTTGGCGAGCAGCACGTAGTAAAGCAGATTGCCGACGAGCGCCAGCTTGACGAGCGCGCCGAGGTCGTCGACCAGCCGCCGCGCGAACGGCAACGCGACCGCGAGCGACACCACGCCGTATATCAGATAGCGCCCGACGCTCAGCATCAGCGGAGAAAAATCTGGCAGCGCACGCGGCGCGAGAAAGATGAAACCCAGATCGCTCCGGCCGCTATACCAAACATCACACCGCGCTGCATTGCAAGCTTTTCCAGACCGAACTCGGAAAGGACGAAGCGTAACGGCCCGGTGCGGAAATTGCATCAAATTGGCCTAAGCTGCTGTTCGGACAGTGAAAACCCGAAGAATAACCAGTATAATTTGCTTTTGCGCCCATAGCATTCACCATGCGTCTGATCCAAAAAGCACTCACGTTCGATGACGTGCTCCTCGTGCCCGCGTTCTCCAGCGTTCTTCCGCGCGACACCAGCCTAAAATCGCAGCTGACTCACAATATCTCCCTGAACATGTCCCTCGTGTCCGCCGCCATGGACACGGTCACCGAAGGCCGGCTCGCCATCGCCATGGCGCAGATGGGCGGCATCGGCATCGTTCATAAAAATCTCACTGCCAAAGAGCAGGCTCGTGAAGTCGCTAAAGTGAAGCGCTTCGAGTCCGGCGTCGTGCGTGACCCGATCACGGTTCCGCCGCAAATGCGCGTGCGCGAAGTCATCGCGCTGACGCAGCAGCATGGCATCTCGGGTTTTCCGGTGGTGGAGGGCGCGCAACTCATCGGCATCGTCACGAATCGTGACCTTCGTTTCGAAGAACGGCTGGACGAGCCGGTGCGCAACATCATGACGCCGCGCGAGCGTCTGGTGACGGTCAAGGAAGGCACGTCGCTGGCCGAAGCGAAAGCGCTGATGCACAGCCATCGCCTGGAACGCGTGCTCGTGGTCAACGATGCATTCGAGCTGCGCGGCCTGATGACGGTAAAGGACATCACCAAGCAGACCGAAAATCCGGACGCATGTAAGGACGAAGACGGCAAGCTGCTTGTGGGCGCGGCAGTGGGCGTGGGTCCGGACAGTGAAGAGCGCGTCGAACTGCTGGCGGCGGCGGGCGTGGACGTGATCGTCGTCGATACGGCGCACGGCCACAGTCAGGGCGTGCTGGAGCGCGTGCGCTGGGCCAAGCAAAACTATCCGCGCGTGCAGGTCATCGGCGGCAATATCGCGACGGCGGCGGCGGCGAAGTCGCTCGTGGAGTACGGCGCGGATGCGGTGAAGGTCGGTATCGGCCCGGGTTCCATTTGCACGACGCGGATTGTCGCGGGCGTGGGCGTGCCACAGATCACGGCCATCGCCAACGTGTCTGAAGCGCTGCGCGGCACGGGCGTGCCGGTCATCGCGGACGGCGGCGTGCGCTTCTCGGGCGACGTGTCCAAGGCGCTCGCAGCAGGCGCGAACGTCGTCATGATGGGTTCAATGCTCGCGGGCACCGAAGAGTCGCCGGGCGACGTGTTCTTGTACCAGGGCCGCCAGTACAAGTCGTATCGCGGCATGGGTTCGGTCGGCGCGATGAAGGACGGCGCGGCGGACCGCTACTTCCAGGACAACTCGGCTAACATCGACAAGCTCGTGCCGGAAGGCATCGAAGGGCGCGTCGCGTACAAGGGTTCAGTCAATGCCATTCTGTTCCAGATCGTGGGCGGCGTGCGCGCCAGCATGGGTTATTGCGGTTGCCGCACCATCGACGAACTGCATGATAAGGCGGAATTCGTGCAGATCACGGCGGCAGGCATGCGCGAGTCGCATGTGCATGACGTGCAGATCACCAAAGAAGCGCCCAACTACCACGTCGATTAAGTTCATCGACAACCACGCGGATCGATCATGAAACCGTTGCTGCGGGTCGTGCTCATCGTCAATGCGCTGATTGCCCCGGCATTCGGCCTGTTGTTCCTGCTGAGGCCATGGGCGGGCCTGTTCGAGATGATGCGAGTGAATATTCGCTGCTCGTGCAGCTCGCGTTCGCTGGGCAGTTGCTTGGCGTCGCGCTAATCGGGCTGTCGTGGCTGGCGTTTCATGCGGCTATCGATGGCGCATTGACGGCGCGGGCCGCGCGGGTTTCCGGTCACGTCGAGTGGCTTTCGGGCGTCGTCGTGCTGGTCTGATTTCTCGGGCTGGGCAGTGTGAGGCTGTCGTCCGCGGTGCGGCGGCGCGAGCGTGCGATGCAGGCGGGCGCGGCATCGGCGGAACGGGCGGAGAAGCGCGCACCGGAAGCCACGGCTATCGATCCCGTCACAGGCCGCACCGTTCCAGCCGTCACGCCGCGCGGCGAACGCCTCGACGGCGCAGTGGATCCGTCACCGGCGCCACGCTCGATCCGGTCACGGACAAGCGCATTGAACCAGTCATCAGCGGCGAGATCGATCCTGCGACAGGCCGCCGCTACGATCGCCCGAGCGAAGCGCCGCGATGACGGCATCGCGCGCAGGCGCTTCCGGTTTCATCGGCGCGCGAAAGCAAGCACGGTCGGCCTTTGCGCCGGCCGTCGATTTATTGGCCGTCTAAGCGTGCAAGCGTCACGGGCGGCGGCATCGACATCATTCGTTCCTTAGCCTTGGCAGCAGCCATGCACGACAAAATCCTGATTCTCGATTTCGGCTCCCAAGTCACCCAGTTGATCGCGCGGCGCATCCGCGAGTCGCACGTTTATTCGGAAATCCATCCGTATGACGTCGATGAGGCGTTCATCCGCGAATTCGCGCCGAAGGGCATCATCCTGTCGGGCGGCCCGAATTCGGTCACCGAAGCGGGTTCGCCGCGCGCGCCGCAAATCATCTTCGATCTGGGCGTGCCGGTGCTCGGCATCTGCTACGGCATGCAGACGATGGCCGACCGGCTCGGCGGCAAGGTCGAACTCGGCAAGGTGCGCGAGTTTGGCTACGCGGAAGTGCAGGCGACGAATCACACGAGCTTTCTGAAAGGCATCGAAGATTTCAAAAACGTCGAAAGCGAGCCGATGCTCAAAGTCTGGATGAGCCACGGCGACAAGGTAGTGGACATGCCGGCGGGCTTCAAACTGATGGCATCGACGCCATCGTGTCCGATCGCCGCCATGGCCGATGACGACCGCCGCTTCTACGGCCTGCAATGGCATCCAGAAGTCACGCACACGGTACAGGGCCGCGCGATGCTCGACCGCTTCGTGCTCGGCTTGTGCGGCGCGAACGCGGACTGGGAGATGGGCCATTATATCGACGAAGCGGTCGAGCAAATCCGCGCGCAGGTCGGCGATGAGCACGTGATTCTCGGCTTGTCAGGCGGCGTGGATTCGTCGGTGGCGGCGGCGCTGTTGCATCGCGCGATCGGCTATCAACTGACCTGCGTGTTCGTCGATCACGGTCTCTTGCGCAAGAACGAAGCTGAGCAGGTGATGTTGACGTTCGCGGGCTACCTCGGCGTGAAGGTCATTCACGTCGATGCCAGCGAAGCGTTCATGAGCAAGCTCGCGGGCGTGACGGATCCGGAGGCTAAACGCAAGATCATCGGCGCGGAGTTCATCGAAGTCTTCGATGCCGAGTCGAACAAGCTGACCGATGCCAAATGGCTCGCGCAGGGCACGATTTATCCGGACGTGATCGAATCGGCGGGCAAGAACAAGAAGGGCGCGCATACGATCAAGAGCCATCACAATGTCGGCGGCTTGCCGGATACGCTGAACCTGAAGCTGCTCGAACCGTTGCGCGAGTTGTTCAAGGATGAAGTGCGTGAACTGGGCGTGAAGCTCGGTTTGCCGCATGCGATGGTGTATCGCCATCCGTTCCCGGGGCCGGGCTTGGGCGTGCGGATTCTGGGCGAAGTGAAACGTGAGTTCGCTGATCTGCTGCGCAAGGCGGATGCGATTTTCATCGAAACGCTGCGCAACACGATAGACAAGGAAACGGGCAAGTCGTGGTACGACCTCACGAGCCAGGCGTTCGCGGTGTTTCTGCCGGTGAAGAGCGTCGGCGTGATGGGCGATGGACGCACGTATGACTACGTCGTCGTGCTGCGTGCGGTGCAGACGCTGGACTTCATGACCGCGCATTGGGCGCATCTGCCGCATGAGCTGCTCGGGTATGTGAGCAACCGGATCATTAACGAAGTGCGAGGGATCAATCGCGTCGTGTATGACATTTCGGGGAAACCGCCGGCGACGATTGAGTGGGAATGATTTGATGTCCGGTACCAGTCGGCATCAACTGGCAGTAAAACACATCTAAGCCCGCGTAAATGCGGGCTTTTTTTATTTTTCTGGCATCGGCAGGCACCTTATGGCAGCTCCAAGCACTGTTTTTAAATGGCATAAACGATGGTATCGTTTGGACATAATGCCATAATGTGCCACCGATACCATAGACCGACCTTACAGATCGTCATGGTATCGATTCTCGATAACGTACTGATTTAGTACAGTTTTTCTCCAAAATTGGGCGACGCTTGGTTCATGGTATTTAAACGGAATCTGAGCACGAATCATGCTGACCGATACCAAGCTGCGCAACCTCAAGCCGAAGGACAAGCTGTACAAGGTGAATGGCCACGATGGCCTCTATGTTTGCCTTCACGGCTGGCCGGGCCGGGGCTATCTCGTTTCGCTATATAACTACTCGATCCACGGCCGGCAGGAGACCATCACGTTTGGCCGGTACGGAGTCGGGGCATCCCCCTTTCGGAAGCGCGTGAGCGTCTTGGTGAGGCCAAGAAGATGATTGCGGCTGCGGAAAGTCACCGGCGAAGGAAAAGGCGCGGGACAAAGCGCGCATCAAGGATGCAGAGACTTTCGACGCGTGGGCGGAAAAATGGCTGCGTGGTTACCAGATGGCTGACTACGCGCGACATGCGGCGTTCAGTCTATGAGCGCGAATTGAAGCCGAAATTTGGCAGCCAGAAGTTGGCGGAGATTACGCATGAAGACCTGCGGATATTAACCGACGCCATCGTGGAGCGCGGTGCTCCGGCAACCGCAGTGCATGCCCGCGAAGTGATATTGCAGGTCTTTCGCTGGGCTGTCGAGCGGGGGCAAAAGGTTGAAAACCCGGCAGAACTGGTGCGCCCAAAGTCCATTGATTGCCAGGTTCGAGCCGCACGACCGTGCGCTGACACCCGAAGAAATCGGCTTGATGTACCCAGTACATGGAGCGCATCGGCACGACGCCATCGATCCGGGCTGCCGCCAAGCTGCTGCTGACGATGGTGCGCAAGAGCGAGCTAACCAACGCGACCTGGAGCGAGATCAGTTTCAGTGACGCGCTTTGGACGATCCCGAAATTCGGAAGCGCGTGAGCGTCTTGGTGAGGCCAAGAAGATGATTGCGGCTGCGGAAAGTCACCGGCGAAGGAAAAGGCGCGGGACAAAGCGCGCATCAAGGATGCAGAGACTTTCGACGCGTGGGCGGAAAAATGGCTGCGTGGTTACCAGATGGCTGACTACGCGCGACATGCGGCGTTCAGTCTATGAGCGCGAATTGAAGCCGAAATTTGGCAGCCAGAAGTTGGCGGAGATTACGCATGAAGACCTGCGGATATTAACCGACGCCATCGTGGAGCGCGGTGCTCCGGCAACCGCAGTGCATGCCCGCGAAGTGATATTGCAGGTCTTTCGCTGGGCTGTCGAGCGGGGGCAAAAGGTTGAAAACCCGGCAGAACTGGTGCGCCCAAAGTCCATTGATTGCCAGGTTCGAGCCGCACGACCGTGCGCTGACACCCGAAGAAATCGGCTTGATGTACCCAGTACATGGAGCGCATCGGCACGACGCCATCGATCCGGGCTGCCGCCAAGCTGCTGCTGACGATGGTGCGCAAGAGCGAGCTAACCAACGCGACCTGGAGCGAGATCAGTTTCAGTGACGCGCTTTGGACGATCCCGAAAGAGTGGATGAAGCGGCAAAATCCGCACTTGGTGTTCCTGTCCCGGCAGGCGCTGGACATCTTCATTGCCCTTAAAACGTTTGCCGGTGGATCGGACTACGTGCTGCCGTCGCGATATGACTCGGACTTACCCATGAGCAACGCCACGCGCTCAACCAGGTGCTGACGCTGACGTACCGGCTGGCGCCGAAGGAGGGGAAGTCGCTTGCCAAGTTCGGGCCACATGATTTGAGGCGAACGGCCAGTACGCTGCTACATGAGGCCGGCTACAACACGGACTGGATCGAGAAGTGCTTGGCGCACGAGCAGAGGGGCGTCAGGGCCGTCTACAACAAGGCCGAGTATCGCGAACAGCGCACGGCGATGTTGCAGAACTGGGCGGACATGATCGACGAATGGTCGCTGAAACAGCCAAAGGGGCTAGCCAGTTGAGATCTGCGGTTAGACCGCCGGGGGGAGGCCGTACCAATGGACACACACTATGTTTATTTAATTGCCTGTCGCGGTGAAAGCAAGATCTACGTAAAGCTCGGCTTGACATCAAGCATTCAGCGTCGCCTGTCAAACATTCAGACGGGATGCCCACATTCGATAACGCATGCTTTCGTTGTGCGGTCCGCGTATCGCGAAGAAGTTGAGGGCCTAGAAAAGCTTCTGCACGTTCTTTTAGAACCAGAATGCCTTCGTGCGGAGTGGTACGAGGGGACGAAGAGATTTTTGAAACGCTTGATGCTGTGCTTTTGAGAATAAATGAAGGTGGATTCACCCACGAAGAGCTTTCGGACACGCCAGACTTCGTAGGTTCGGAGTTCGAAATCATGTTGCATCAACATGATTTCCAGTTTTTAAGAATCCAACTACCAATTCGAAAGGGGCGCGATCCGATTGAGAGCGCTCAAAACGCGAGCCCAGCGGAGATTGCTGACCTCAGGGCGAGAGCTGTCTACGTCCTTGCTGCGGGCCGGTAAGCTGGTCATCGAACTCCAGCAATGAGTAGCGTTGCCCGAGCGCCGAGGCATTGCCTCCGATTTCATTGACACTTGAGGGACGCAGCGTTTTAGCCGCTAAAAGGAGCGACGGACGGGGTGAAGCCTAGACGCATTGCCTGAGTGCCCAACGACTTGCGCGCCTCGATCCATTCCTCGACCTCGGCCAAGTCCCAGGCGACATTTCGGCTGTGAATGCAATGCGACGCGTGAACTCCCCGCGCAGCTCCATGTTGAAAATCGTGCGCTCAGACAGCGGGATCATCGCCAGTAGCTTCTTGCGGGTTGATTAGCGTCTTACTTGTCGTTGCCTGCATCCCTTGGCCTCTTTCAGTCACTTGCGAACATGTGTCTGATAGTGCCTGTCAATGCGGATTGTTTCGTCCTATTAGTTGGTCAATTAGGGTCAGTTAGGTTGACGCCGCAAGCGCGGCTTTGTGCTCAAGAAGAATATTGCGGGTATCGACGCCAGTGCCTTCGATACCGCTTGGCGTTCGATGCCCAGCTTTCGCGCCATTTCCGACTGATTGAGTCCTGACCACTGGAGCATCAACATCTGCTTCTTGCGATCCGACAGTTTCGAGTCCACCATCTGCCGCGCTTGATTGCGCAGTTCTGCCTTGTCCGCTGACTGTAAGGCCTGGCCAGCGACGTAGTGGAAGAAGTAGCTGTCGACCAGTTGATCCCCCGATTTCACTTGTGGCGTGGCCGGCTTTGCATACTGCTGGCTGAGCCTGGCAAGTTCGAGATCGAACTGGGTGAGTGAGCGTCTCGCTTTCCTGTATGCAGGATTCCATGCGCCACTCGGCAATTTGGGCCGGTGATTTAGACAGTACAGACTGCTGAGTCGAAGCCTCTCTTCTGGGTCGTCGGCTTTTGGGGCGTCAGTCACTTCCACCGGCGAATGAAGTCAGTTCGGCGAGTGTTCCGCAGAACCGACAAAAAACCTGATGGCGTTCGCCATTCAGGCGGGTGTCACGCACCTGTGACTTTGCTGGCCGTTTGCAGGCACAGTCCCACACGAGTTCGATTAGTGATTCCAGTGTTGCGACAAAGCGCTGATCTCTCGCGGATTGCTGATCTTCCGTAATAACGAACGCACGCAGCAGTTGCCGCTGCAAGCGCACCATCGCATCAAGCCCCACGAGCCGAATGATCGCGCTGAAACCCACTCCCGTGCCGGCGCCGGGGCGTGGCCTGAATATCGCGCTGGAAGCGTTGCCACGTAAGTGGCAACGGCGGGATCAATCAGTTCCTGTATCAATCGCCCAATGGGATATCGGCGTGAAGATGCGGAGTACGGTCGCCAGCGGTCCTGAAATTGCCGGATGGCCTGCGAGACGGTGGGGTCACAGCCTTCCCAGAGGGCAATGGTTGGTTCATTCTTCATGTCAACCATTTTGGACAATTAATAGGATGTACGCAACCGCAGAAACACATAACCTTCGGAACAATTCAGTTGTTTACGGAGGTTTACGCAATGACGATAGAAGACACGCTGCTGCAACGCTTCGGACTACTGCTAAGCATCGCGCAGCTCGCTACTGTCTTAGATCGTTCGCCTGATGGACTGCGGATCAGCCTGCGCGCAACGAACGGGTGGGCGCAGCGGATCAACAAGGCCCGCTTGAAAATCGGCCGGCGGGTCTACTTCCGAACCTCGCAGATCGCGCAATTGCTCGACGAACAATGTTCAGTGCAAGGCCATGAAAAATAACGTCGTGGTCGAGCAAGGCGAAGTGTTTCGCGCGGAAACGACGTGGTTCCACGTGTTCCATTCGATGATCGAAACCGGCGACATAGCTCGTATGGGCCCGTATGCAGTAACGGTCTACCTCGTCATCAAGGCTCACACCAACTTCAACACCGAACGGTCATTCCCGGCAATCGACACCATTTCCGCTGAGTCTGGAATCAGCCGTAGCCAAGTCATCCGTGAACTGAAGACGCTTGAGGCATTCGGTTACATCACTAAGAACCGCGATGGCCGGCGCAACGAATATCGGCTGCGCGAGAAAGTCTGTATTTAAGACGGCGCTGGTCGGCCAACCGCCGTGGCGACATGGGATTACCTTCCCTCGTCAGTTCAGGCAGCAACTGCCGACCTTAAAAACGTCTTGTCTCGGGCGACTTCGCTGGATCGAGGATCGTTCAAATCGAACGGCTACAGGTCAACGTCACGCACGCGAGCGGCAACGCCGTCGTGTTCAGCGCTCAGGACATCGCCTGCCTGCCGCAGGACATGCGAAACATCCTGATGTCGCTGCGAACGAAGATCGAGGCTCGACGGCAGGAGGAAGTTGTGCACAGCTCAGGCTGATACGTGTCTGCCGGACACCCTAACAAGATAGATAAATCTATTTAACAAGAAGCGCAGCAGCCAACAGCAGGTTGTGGACAATCTGCGAAACCTGAAATGTGGCGGCGGTCGCGAAACAGATTCAGCAGTACGAGACGCAGTTGCAGCAATACCAAAACATGCTGCAAAACACACTCGCGCCGGCTGCCTACGTGTGGGATCAGGCAAACCAGACCATCAGCAAGCTCCTACAAGCACAGGACACGCTGAACTACACAAGAACCAGGCCGGGAGCATCGACGGGTATCTGTCGCGTTACCAGGACGTGGCCTATTTGGCCGTTGGGGATCAACGGAACGAAAAGTGCACATAAGCGCTGAGCGTTCAGCAGTGTTCGAGACGTCGCGGTACGCAGTGCTTCGTGGGCCGGCAGGGTCTCCATGAGGCCACACTGC
>LELG01000299.1 GCA_001045575.1 Candidatus Burkholderia pumila | reverse complement strand
CTGTTTCCGGCGGGGCCAGGCAAAATGGTCCGCCTCGAGGCGTTTCAACATCAGCCAGAAGCCCGAGCGCTCGTATAACAAGAGCTTGACGCGGTTACGTTTGCGATTATGAAACGCGAACACGGCGCGAGCGAAGGGGTCGAGCTGCATCGACTGCTCAACCAACGCCGTGAGGCTTATTTCTGCGTCCGCAATGTAGGTTGCGGACGCAATCGCCGCTCTTAAAAGCCGACGAAGATAGATATGCTTATTTTAGCGCTTACCAGCGAATGAAGCGAAGCGCAACTGCGTGCGCTGGGGGCGCCGTCTCACGTGACACAACAGGTTGGCGGCCAACAGTCGTAGCTGGTGGCGCAACAGTGGGCAGTTGCTCAACAGCGTGCTGAGCCTCGCATACTTCGATCGACTGGGTGTACCCTGTCTCTCATAACCTCAACTTCCCGAACCGCCCGGTGCCGACCCGCATGCCGGGTGGTGTGGCAGGGGCACGGCCTTACGGCCGTCCCCTATGCCGATCCTTTCGCGCCGTGCCGCGTGGCCATTTTTGCGAGCGCTTCCTGCAATGGCGACGGCGCGAGCGTCTCGGCCAACTTACTTAGAGCCGATGCCCCCGCCGCCGACATCCGTGCCTGCTTGACGGGCGCGGGCTCTTTCATCGCTTGCGGGCGGACGCGGATTTTCAGCGAATCGACGGCCCAGCCGCGTTGCTGAAGATCGGCGAGTAGACGCGGTTCGATATGCCGCAGCCGCGCCGCCAGCGCATTATGCGCGGCGAACAGCGCCAGCACGCCATCCTTGATGAATCCAGGTTCGACGTTTGCCGCAAGATAATCTGGCAGGAGCGTGGTCAGATCTCGTTGAAGCGCCGCAACCTGTTCGACGCCCGCGCGCAACGGCTGGAACGCGTCGGTGCGGCCGAGCACGTCGGAGACGGCTTGCGGGCAGCGCGGATCGGTACGCTTTGGCGCGTACCTTGAATTCGGCGGGAAACGGCTCATTTCCTGTTTGGCGGATCCTGATGCGATCGTTGAATTGTATCGCGGTGAAAAGTATGCTTAGCCGCGAATAATCGTTTCCCTTTCAACCGGTTGACTGTCGCGTCCCGCCGCCACACGCGCGCGCCCGAGCAGGCGTAAGCTCTGCCAAACTCGCGTGCTAAAATTCTGACTTGGTGCGATACGCACACTCGTGTCCGGCCACCCACGACAAGGGGCATCGACCTTCGGAAATCAGTTGGGGTCGCGGTCCTGACTGCTCTGCTGACCATAATGCTGGCACCTTGAGGCCAGCAATTTGTAGTGAAGCGAACTTGGAAGGGTAGCACTGGGTATCGCCATAGGCGATCTCTGGTGCTGCATTCGCCGGAGATCGCATTGCATTAACTCGGTTACCACCGAGTTCCGCCCTTTCAGCAGCTTCAACTCCGCCGCCGCCAAACAGATTGTTTTGTTTACAAATCCCACGCCACAAGCGCAGGGATTCCCTAGCAGTACGAGTGGACAACTCGATGTGTCATTGTTCAAACCGACTCTGCACTGGTCGGGTAGTGAACCTGTTATACGACTAGCAATAGCCTATTCCATTGAACCAATGAAATTGCACCTATCTAAAGGTGCATGGGCAAAATGAATCTGACTGAAGCCGAGCGCGAAGAACTGCTGTCGATGCAGCGCAGCCGAACGATGGCCGTTGGCCAAGTGAGGCGAGCGCGGTTGATCCTGCTGCTCGACGAAGGGGCCTCGCGTGGGGCGACTCTGGCCGGGGCGCGCCGAGAGTCATGGCTTCGAATACAAACACGAAACGAGACCCTGAGCCTTTTTGCCGTGTTGAACGTCTTTACCGGCGAAGTGCTGGGCAAGACTGCTCCACGCCATACCAGTGTCCAGTTCGTCGCGTTTCTCACCGAGGTGGTATCGGCGCAGCCCGCCGCAAAGGAGATTCATATGATCTGCGACAACGTGAGCAGCCACAAAACCGACGTCGTTCAAACTTTTCTGGCTAACCATACGAACGTCTCGATGCATTACACCCCCACGTATTCGTCATGGCTCAATCAGGTCGAGAACGGGTTTGCCCGCATCCAGCGCGACGTCATCACGCGCGGGATATTCAACAGCATCAAAGATCTCGACAAGAAGCTCATGCGTATATCCGCCAATACAACAAGCAGGCTGTCCCACTGAAGTGGAAGTATTCCGATATTCCGATCCAGCTCGACGAATCCAGTACAATTCATCTGGTTCAATGGATTGGTGCTGCGTTCATGATTGGTTTCCCGTGTCGGGTTGTTCAATTTGATTAGCCGGGTCACACAAATAGATGACGCACATGATGAGTGCCGATATCGGAAGCCATGCTGCCAGCCAGGCGAGCACGAGTGGCATGCCTAAGACAATGGATTCGACGCGATTCACGAAGGGAATGCCAAGCAGTATGGCGATGAATGGCAACGTGGCCAGCCAGCGTAGGGTCATGACGGAACTCCTGGGAGATTGGATCACCAAAAAAGGCGCATTTGTGGATTGCCGATCACGCAGATCTCACTTTCAACGAGACAGCGCTTCTTCGACCAGTGCAGCAAAGAGCGCGCTGCCCACAGGAATTGTCTCGTCGTTGAAGTCGTATTCCGAGTGATGCAGGAACCTGCCTTCCATCGACCCCTGCCCGAGTCGGAAATATGCACCGGGTCGCCCCCATGCTGGACTCGAGATTGGTGATGACGTTGCTGGCGCCAACGACCTTCTTCGTAATTCGTTCAAGTCGCTCAGCTTCCTCAGGATCGTTAATCGATCGTCGGCGTGTAGAGCGGCTGTACACAACCTCTGCAGTGGCACCCACCATGCTCGCTGCCGCCTCGGCCGTCGCGATCAGTCGCTCGCGTAGTACTGACTGCACGTCTTCGTCAAACCACTTGACCATCCCGTGCAGTTCGGCATGGTGCGGAATGACAGACAGCGGCGTCAGGGCCCCCGCCTGAATGGACTGGAAGCTAATCACGGCGGGCTCACCGGGTTGATATTGCGACTGACAATGTGGTGAACGGCAGTGACGATCTGTGACGCCGCCAAGATGGGATCGACAGTCTGATGCGGATGAGCACCATGCCCACCTTTCCCCTTCACCTTTATCGAAAATCGGTCGATGCCGGCCATCATCAGCCCGCTATTGAACGCGATCGTCCCGACCGGCAGTGAAGGCCAGTTGTGCAGCGCGAACACACGCTGGGCAGGAAAGCGCTCGAAGAGTCCATCCTGAGTCATTTCCCTCGCGCCGGCATAATCCTATCCCTCTTCGCCAGGCTGAAAGAACAGATAGACCGTTTCGTCAAAACGGCGCGTTCTTGCCAGATAGCGCGCAGCGCTGAGCAAGATCGGGCAGTGACCATCGTGCCCGCAGCCGTGCATCTTGCCTGCAACGCACGATCGCCAAGGCGTTTTGCCGAGCTCGAGCACGGGGATGGCGTCCATATCGGCGCGCAGGCCAATGCTGCGGCTCACGTTAGTCTTGCCTTCGATGACCCAACCACACCGGTAAGTCCAATGCCGCGATGCACAGTAACGCCAAGCGCCTCGAGGTGGATAGCGATACGTTTCGCGGTACGGTGTTTTTTAAAATCGAGCTGGATGCGTGTGCAGGTCGCGTCGGAATGTACGCAACTCATCGTGTAAGCTGCGAATCTCGCTTTTAATTGCAGCGAAATCTAGATCATTCAAAATCATCGAGCCTCCTTCAAGAGTCGGTGAGCACAACGGACTTCGCGTTGTTCACGGGGTTGCCAATCATGCCTGGTTCGTATAGCCGATTTAGCACATCCCAATCGAAGCTTTTCCATACGTGGTTTTGACCATGAAGCCTCAGGCGAAGACGTGCGAGAACTGCCTCGTCAACTGCAGCAGTGTCGATGCCCATGGCAGTCATTTCAATACCGTTTGGATCGGAGCGCAAAACCGTTCGAGGCTCGCGAGAATTTCGTCAGCCGACTTGGTCCACACAAACGGCCGGGGACTTGC
>LELG01000298.1 GCA_001045575.1 Candidatus Burkholderia pumila | reverse complement strand
CGTAATAGAGGCGGGCCAGCCTCGCATCTCCTTCAGCCGCTCAAGCGCTTGCTTAGACTCGCAAGCCCGGAAGCGAGCTGTCAACCTCGATGGCCAGGCATTCGCGCGTGTAATCGTCGACCACATTCAAGCATCTAAACCGCCAACCATAGGCCAGCCCGTCTGAAACGAAGTCCATTGACCAGCTCTGATTCGGGCCGGTTGGTAACGGCAGCGGCGTACGTTCGACAGCCGCACAATACGCTTGCGTCACCGCTTACGAACGCTCAGCCCTGCCTTGCTGTAGAGTCGCCAGATTCGCTTGTGGTTGGCAAGCCAGCCCTCGCGTTGCAAAAGCACATGAATTCGACGATAGCCGTAGCGGCGCTTCTGCGCTGCGATGGCCATCATTCGCCCAGTCAACACTTCGTCGGCAATTCGTCGGCGTGATGCGTAGTGGAACAGCGAGCGCGAAATTCCTATCCGCCCGCAGGCCCGGGTGACACCCATGGCGCGTTCGCTCATCAACGTCCGGACCGCTTCGCGCTTGGCCTGCGGGCTTGCTACTTTCGAGACAACAAGTCCTTCAGCGCCGCATTGTCGAGCATTGTTCGGCCAACAAGCGCTTGAGCTTGTTGTTCTCCTGTTCCAGTTCCTTCAGCCGCTGCGCTTCGGCGACCGTCATCCCGCCGTACTTCGCTTTCCAGTTGTTAGTAGGTCGCTTCCGAGATGCCGTACTTACGGCACAACTCCGCCGGCTTCAGGCCCGTCTCGGCTTCCTTCAAAATGCCGATGATTTGTTCTTCGGTGAATCGCTTTTTCATTGCCGTTCCTCTCTTTCTGGAACGAACTCCTACATCGTCATCGTACTAAACGCGGGGAACAGGTCAGTGAACCGCAAAGAACACTGCTGAGGAAGCGGGATTGAGAATGCGCAAAAGGCGAAGGGTTGCCTGTAATGGATGACATAGGGGTTCAAAATTTGCCCCAACCTGGAAAGGATGCTGACGTACGCGTGGTGCGGAGGTCGTTGGCCTGCTTCAAAGATTCGCGAAAGGTAAGCTTGAGAGAGACCGATGGCAGTACGATTCAGCGCCCTTGTCCCGCGTCTGCAGGATGAATCGACGATGCGACGTCGGCGAAGATTGTGTCGCCGCAGGCACAACCGGCATTAGTGAGATGCTTCGTGCCGTGTGCTTCGATGCCTGCCGCTCGCACAGACCGTCGACGACTACGCCGCGCTTGTTCCCTGGCGTATGCCCGCAAACTGCGGTAAGTCTATTGCCCAGTTCAGCAGCTCTGATGGGTGTCGTTAATTGAGATCGCATACGTACAAATGGTGCCCCACACTCGGGGAAGAGCGATTGTACGTGGTGCCTCAGTTCGCAGGAGAAGGGTGTCAGTGCTCACGCTTCTTCACAGATGCCGAGCGTAAAGACGGCAAGCGCGCCACTCGCGATCGCGAGTGGCCACATCAATACGTCGTTTCCGAACATCTTCATCGCAGCGCTAGCGACGAGCGGCCCGACGATTGAACTTGCTGTGAATGCCAGCGACACTAGCCGCATGTTCCTTATGAGCGCAGTCTTCTCGCTGCACGCAGCGGCGTACATGCCAAGTGTGAGGAACGCACTATTCATGCCTCCGACTACGAGGCCGCTTGTCGGAAACAACCACGTCATGGGCGTGACGAGCGCGAAAGTGACGAGTGCCAGCGTGTTCATCGTTGCGCACACAATCACCGTGAATCCTAAACCGGCGCGGTCGGCCATCCAGCCGATTGGAAATTGCAGCGCCACGCCGCCCAGGCCGAGGCATGACAGCAGCACGGTTGCCTGTGTGCCGCTCATTCCACGCGCACCGGCATACAGTGGAAAGAGACCATAGAGCGCGCCATCGATGATTCCACCAACTGCCACCACTATCATACCGAGGCATACAAATGCGCTGACTGGCGTGGTTCGGATGCCTCCGCGAGCGGTCGCCTCACGTGTGACCGGACTTATCGAGTGTCCCGACGCGGTCAACCAGAGTGGGACAGCTGCGGCGGATGTAAAAGACAGGCCGGCGACAACCGTCATGGATCCGTATGGGCCGCACCATGCGGCCAGTGCCGGTGCTATCACACCAGCTGTCGCAATCAGCGTCTCATGCACGCCGATCACCCGGCCGATCAACTCCTCGGGTACGAGGCTATACAGCCACGACTCGTTGGCGATCCAGCGCATACCAATGCCCAGTCCGGTCAGGATGCCCGGAATGATCCAGAGCGGCCACGACAGCCAGTTTGCGGTTGAAAAAGCGACGATACTGGCCGTGAGGCCGAGCGACACCGTTCTTTTGGCACCGATTCGCGCAACGATCGCCGGGGCTGTCACCAGGCCCGCAAGCATGCCTGCCCATTGCGATGCGGCGAAGAGGCCGGCACGCTGTGTGTCGAGGCCTTGATGAGTGAGCCAGACCGGCAGCACGATGAAGCCAATGCCAAACTGCCCGATTTGCGCGAGCGTCGACACGGCGGTCAGTGCGGCGATGGCTGACCAAGGCACCACTGCTGAAGATTTCATGGTGCACCCCGGGTCGGATGGGTAGATCCTCTTCGCGGCATTCGATCGGGCAGCTTACCTTGAGGCATGGCCCGTTGTCGCAAAAATGGCAAAGCTGCATCGCATGGGGCAGGGTCGCGCGTCTCGTGACAGAGCATCTTGATCATCAAGAACGTCGACTCGATCGCGTTGGTCGCCCGCAAATGTTGCCAGTGCTCAGTGGGGAAGTCATAAAGCGCCAACAGGCTCTCGCGATCCTTTTTCAAGCCCCGCCGAGCAGCACACGCAGCGCTTCGCCCATATCGCCCCGTTAAGATGCCCTTCAGATAAAATCACGGCAGCACGGCGCTTAGCCAAGGAGGCTTATCGTGCTCGATAGCGATTTGCCGCGCTACGAGGTAGACGAATTACTTCGTTCCTTCTTGGTAAATATCAACGCATAATTGCCTGCGGTGTATTTCATCGTTAAAGAAAGCCGGCGTTCCAGGACCTGTAACCCTGTCGCTGTGCGATCCGGTTCGAACGTAGCAAGTTCCGCGCAAAGGCGGCCACCAGTAGGCGAGCGTCCTCCGCGAGACCTTGCAGGAGTTGTCAGCGAATGGAAACCATGGATTTTGGTGATTGCTTTTCACGAGCTCGGATTGGGGCGCGGCATGCCTATGCTTTCAGGTTCATGCTTATCAAATAGAAACTTTCGCTCAAGTACAAGGGCAACGCTGACCGATGGTCATCCGAACTAGTTTTGAGCCAAACTCGCCACGGTCTGCGTCGATAGGCACAACCGATAGCATGCCTGAGCAATAGGCGCCCCAAACCACACCCAATAAATTGATGTCGTAGCGCCAAATAATATATCTCGATACTGCCTAGGCGCATATCGTGCCGAAGCTCAAACCATCCAGCGGGTTGGCCGGCCACGAAAAGCACCTGCCCTTCAACATCAGCTGCCGCCAAATGAGAAATCCACTGAGCGGTTTCCCATGAAATCGCACGGCCCCAATTCCATGCCGAAGCGACTTCCCTGTACATGTCCCGATAAATCTTGGCTAGTTCGCTACCGGCCAGCTGGAAACTGCACCTATCAGGCAGGGTGGGTGCCTGCCAATAACGTTCACCTGCGTGGAATAATCTATAAGATACCTGGATAGACATAGCATGAAATTGCGAACGAGTTGATTTAAGTGGTCAAACATCGCGTTGTCTTCTCGATCAGAGTCCCTAGTCCATTGAACAGATGAATTGCACTGGGTGCGTCGAGTTGGATCGGAATATTTCCACTTCAGTGGGACAGCCTGCTTGTTGTATTGACGGATGTAGCGCATGAGCTTCTTGTCGAGATCTTTGATGCTGTTGAATATCCCGCGCGTGATGACGTCTCGCTGGATGCGGGCAAACCCGTTCTCGACCTGATTGAGCCATGACGAATACGTGGGGGTGTAATGCATCGAGACGTTCGTATGGTTAGCCAGAAAAGTTTGAACGACGTCGGTTTTGTGGCTGCTCA
>LELG01000297.1 GCA_001045575.1 Candidatus Burkholderia pumila | reverse complement strand
TACACCGCTTCTACAGCATCGAACAGTGCAAGCGGAGCTGAACCGCTACATCCACTACTACAATCACGATCGCATCAAGCTGAAACTGAAAGGGCTGGGTCCTGTGCAGTACAGCACTCAGCCATTGGCCGAGTAGTCTTTAACTGTCCAACTTCGTGGGGTCAGTTCAAAGCGGGCTTTTTTACGCCTTTAGATCGCGCAGGAAATTGTCGCGCCAGACCGAGACATTGGTTCTCGCGCAGTTGCGCCATCATCTCGTCGTAGCGCGCGCGGCGCTCATTCAACGGTATGGCGAGCGGGGTGCCGATGGCATCGGCCATGTCGTCGATATCAAGCGGATTCACGATCAGCGCCGCCGTCAGCTCGCGTGCCGCGGCACGCGAACTGCGACAGCACGAGCACGAGCACGCTGGGATCGTCCGGATCCTGCGCTGACACATTATTCCTTTGCGACGAGATTCATGCTGTCGCGCAACGGCGTGGCGAGCCCGACGTGCGCCTCATGGAACAGCGCCGCCAGCACGGGCTCTGCTCGTACCGGCGATGGAGATGGATATAGCGAATCAGCGTCCAGTCGAGTTCAGCATATCGACTGTTGATGCGGCCCGACTCCGCTTCCAGTTGCAGCCAGATATCGCGATAGGCATCGACGTCCGAACGCGTCGGCAGCGCGATCTGCAGGAACGACACGTTGTTGCGCTACGCCGGCACATGCTCGACGAGGCGTTCGAACGCGCGGAAACGCTCGACCAGACCTTTCGAATAGTCGAGCCAATCGACGCTCATCACCAGCTTGCGATGATGCAGCGTCGACTTGACGATCTCGACATCGCAGCCGCTCTCGCCATCCTTCGCAAGCGCGGCGATTTCATCCGGATGATACGCCGCCGCTTTCAGCGTCTGGCTGTACGCGCTGATCTTCACCGGACCGAATTCGACCGACCTGCCCCCCTCCGACTCGACGTAATCGCAAAATGCGCGCAAATCCGGCTCGGTTTGAAAGCCGAGCAGATCGAACGCGCATATTGCTTTGACGAGTTCGCCGTGGCGCGGCACGGTAAGCAGAATCTGCGTCGCCGGAAACGGAAGTGGAGAAAGAAGCCGATGCGATTCTTCACGCCCAGCGCACGCAACGCCTGCGCGAACGGAATCAGGTGATAGTCGTGAACCCAGATCACATCGTCGAGCTTCAGCAGCGGCGCGAGCTGCGCGGTGACCCAGCGCTTCACCCGGCAATGACCGTCGTATTCGTTTCGATCGAACTCGATCAGATCCGGCCGATAGTGAAATGCGGGCCACAGCGTCGCGTTCGAAAAGCTGCGGTGATACTGGTCGTAATCGCGCTTGATGAGCCCGATGGTTGCGAACGTCACCGGCCCGTGTTCTTCGAGCTTGATGGAGTCGGGCGGCGTATCCAGCACGTCCCCGCTCCACCCAAACCACATGCCGCCGGTTTCCTTGAGCGCGTCGTACAAGCCAACGGCTAGCACGCTCGCCGCCGGACCGCCTTCGGAAATCGGCGCGACACGATTCGATACGATGATCAGCCGGCTCACGCGTGTTTCCCCGCCGTGCCCGCGATCACCTTAAGCCAGTCAAGCAGCAGTTCTACGGATTCGATGCGCGTGCGCGCGACCGTATCGCCGGGACCGACCTTGATGGACAGGCCATCGAACTCGTTGACGACGGCGAAACCTTTCTCATCCGTCAGATCGTCGCCGATAAACACCGGCTTGCGCCCCGTAAACGGCGGCTCGCTCATATACGAGCGCACCGCGCGGCCCTTGTCGACGTCCTTCGGCTTGATCTCGTAGACCATTTTGCCGGGCTGGAGCACGTAGGCATCGGCGTATTCGTGCACGAGCTTTTCGGTCGCCGCGCGCGCAGCCAGTTCGCGCTCCGCCGCGTTGCGATAGTGCAGCGCCAGCGCCGCGCCCTTGATCTCCAGCAGCATGCCCGGATTCGCGCTCACGACCTTTTCGAGCGCGTGTTCCATGCGCAGGAGGCGCTCATCGTTGAAGCCGATGCGCTGGACATCGCCCTTCGAATCGCGCCGTTCCGCGCCGTGCATGCCGGCCACGGGGATATCGGGCATCTGCAGGAACGAATCGATATTGTCGATGCCGCGCCCCGACACCACGGCCACCGCGCCGTTCGTCGTACGCCGAAGCGCGGTGAGGATGTCGGGCACCGAACGCGGCACGAAGATGCCGTCGGGCGTGGAAGCGAGTTCGACGAGCGTGCCGTCGAAATCGAAGAAAAAAGTGGTCTCGGCAAGGAACAGGGAATCGGGAAGATTTTGCATCGATTGTGGTCCTATGGTTTGCCTTCGGTGAGTGCGGGCGTGCGCATCTTACACGTCTCGCCTTGCGGTCCCGAAAGCTCGGACTTTAAGCTCCAGTCCGTTCGATTTTCGGCGAACTTGCCATCATGCGGCGAATCGTCTCAAAAATACGCCTCAAGGGAAATAGTGCGCCTCTCGTTCCTGCAAAGGCGTGTATTTTGCGATAGACATACCGCCGGGCCACTTTGCCGCAGCCCGCGGCGCACGACTTTCTTCATTCCTTCCGCGCGTTTTATCGCGCCGTCTGCTTCCCTCGCTCACGCTCTGCCTTGCTTGCCGCGTGTGTTCCTCGAAATCCGTGGAGCCCTGGCATCTGACCGATGACAGCGGCAAACCTGTCACCGGCCGTGACTTCTAAGGCCGGACCACGCTGCTTTCTTCGGCTATACGCATTGCCCCGACGCCTGTCCCGAAACGATAGCGCGCCTGATGCAGGTGATTCAGCACATCGGCCCGGATGCGGACAAGGCGCGCATCGTGTTCGTTTCCGTCGATCCGGCGGGCGACACGCCCGCGCTGCTGCGCGCCTACGTGCGCGCTTTCGACGACAAGCACGCTGTCGGCCTGACCGGCTTGGATCGCGCGATCGAAGCCGTCGCGCAGCGCTATCGCGTCGCGTATCAGATGGAAAAGCGCGATCCGAACGGCGAATACAAAGTCACGCACAGCTCCGCCGTCTACACCTTCGATGCGCAAGGTCACGCACGCCTGCTCGCCACCGATCACGATTCGCCCGACGCCATCTCAAGGCGATGCTCGACTGGCGTCTCTATCGCGTAATGAAATGGAGCATGACCATCGACGGATTGCTGTTCTGATGGCTGATACTGGATCCGCGTCCGGCGCCGCACGAGCTGTATCCGATCTATTCGATCTGTGGCCGCGCCTTCACCTGGATCACGCCGATGCGCGGTCAGCAGATCGGCAGTCTCTCCTGCTCTGGATTCTCGGTTCGATGAGCGTCATCGGCACGTTGATCGCGCTGCGGTACTGGCTGCGGCTGTCGGCGCACTCGCGGCTGCGGGCAGAGTGGCAGCGGAAGCCAGCCGCGCCGCGTCCGGTCAATGCCGCGTCATGAAAAAAGCCGGGACGGTGCATCCACACGTGCGGAATGCCGTCTTGACGGCACGAAGCCGAATGCGCCATAGAAGTTTTGCAGCGCGCGTTCGAGCATGGCGTTGCCGAGCTTCAGACCGCGATACTTCGTCGTGGTTAGTACGCGCCCGATTCGGACTTCCTTCTCGCTTTCGCTCGGGAAACCGGGCAGTAGCACGCGCAGATAACCCGCCAGCGCCGAACGCGGTTCGCCGGGTGCAAGGCGAACAGATGCCAGCCATCGACATCGTGTCCATCGATGTCGCCATACACGCAGTTCTGCTCGACGACGAACACGGCGCTGCGCGCGGCGCGCATATCGTAGACCTCGGTGGTCGTGAGGTCATCGAAGCGCTTCCAGCGCCATTCAATATCGGTAAGTTCGGTCATGGGATTTCGAGACAAGGGCGGCGAAATTATGCCGCGCGCCGCGCATGAAAAGGCGACGAAGAAAAAGCCCTGACGAATGAACTGACCCCGTAAAGTTGGACAGTTTATAAAGAGCTAGGGTTGATTGGGCTAAGTCCTGTACTGCACAGGACTTAGCCCTTTTAGTTTGAGCTTAATGCGGTCGTGATTATAGTAGTAGTGCGC
>LELG01000296.1 GCA_001045575.1 Candidatus Burkholderia pumila | reverse complement strand
CAGGCGGCACGCTGGGGTCGATGGTCCGCAGGAACTGCACAAATTCACTGCGATGACGCCGATGCAACTCGCCAATTACGTCGCCGGTCGCGACCTCCAGCGCCGCGAACAATGTGGTCGTGCCGTGCTGTTCGTCAACACGAGCCGCGCGGAACTGCTCGAAGACAACGCGCTGCTGAACTCGCTGCATCACAACCGGCCTGGAATGGTTGCCACCGGTGAGCCGATTCTGCAAGGGTACGGGCCATGCTGCGCATGGAGAACGTGATCTGCACGCCGCAGCCGCATATCGGCTATGTCGAGCGCGAGAGCTACGAGCTTGACTTCAGCGCGGCGTTCTGCAATATCCTCGCGTTCGATGCAGGCGATACATCGAGCGTCGCCAATCAGGAAGCGCTTCAGCACGCGCGTCGGCGCGGAGCTTTACGGTCTCTTGATTTCGATCGAAGGCTCGCACCGCACAGGGAAGTTGACCGAGTTTGCGATAAAGGGCGATGCGCGTCTTCATGCAGACGCGCGGCCAGCGCCGCATCGCCGCGAAAGGCCGGATCGCTCGAAGCTTCGATCGCCGTCTTGGCACCGACGCGTTATGAGGAGGTGATCGCGCGAATAGGCATCGTAGGCGGACGTGCCGGAACTGAGATTGCCCGTCCAGTCGATGGTCAGTTAGTACGTGTGATTCTTCGCCACGATGCACTCCTTATGCCGTGTGCGCCGCCGTTTCGATCAGACGCGGAAGGCGTTCGAGGAAATCGTGGCCATCCGCGCGGCCCAGGTCGTAAGTATGTTGCATTTGCGATGGACTCTTATAGTCCCAGCTCGAAATCGGCACCTTGCGCGATGGCTACACGTAGATGCGCCGCTGCCCGCCGTGCGGCACGACGAACATGCGCTCGCGCGGATAAAGTCGCGTAACCATCACGAGCACACGAGTCCCGGCGATGCATCGAGCGTGGAGACGGGCACGTTGTCGACCATGCCGCCACCGAGCACGGGACGTCCGTTGCGACGCAGGATCGGAGTGAACGGCGGCGTGCTCGACGATTGCAGGATGAGATCGGCTAGATCTTCGATGCTCGCGCACTACTGCGCCGTCACGAACTCCGGGATGAAAACCAAGCGCCTACCCGAGCGTCAGATGCAGCATCTTGCGGCACGTACTTTTCAATGTTGTACGCGATCAAGCCCGCCGTAATCGCACTGCGCGCACCAAGCCATCGCGGCAAATGCGACACGCCGATGCGGATCTCCGGCGCTTGCTTCAGGTCGTCGAATCGATCGGCAAAGATATCGAGCAATGCCTGGCGATAGATGCGGTAATACGGAAACACGGATTCGCGGAGCGCGTGGGCGTAGTAGTTCATCACCCATCGAGATTCATTCGTGTAGAACATATAGGCCGTCGCCACGCCCGCCGATATTCCCGCGATGATGCGAGGCTTCAGTTTCAGTTCCAGCTGGACGACGTCTCAGAAACCGGCTTGCCACCAGCAGCGGTTTCCGCCGCCGGCGAATACGACTTGATCGAGCATTATTTCGTTAAGAGCGCGTAGGTAGTACTAGCGTGTGCGGCGAGTTCGCCAGCTTCGTCGCGCATTTCGATTTCGCCGAACACGAGATTGCGGCCGCGTCACTGCACACGGGCGGTGACGAGCACGTCGCCTTGATTGACTGGCCGCATGAAAGTCGTGTTCAGGGAGACGGTGGTCACCGGTACGAAGCCGTTCATGGCGTGGGCGATGGCAACGACCATGGCGGTATCGGCGGCGGCCATGAAGATTTGTCCGCATATGATGCCTCCGGCGTGCTTCAGATGCTCCGAGTGCGGTAGACGCAGCGTGATTTCATGTTCTCCGATGCACTCGGGCGTGAGCCCCAGTTCGTAGACTCACGGCGCGAGGATGCTTTGCAGCAATGTTGCGATGGGCTGGTTCGTCCATGCTGTTCTTGGCCCGTTTCGCGCGAAGTTTCGATGATACCGGGACCGCGCTTTGAATCACGCGGCCTTTCTTCGATCGATATCTCAAATTTTTTGCGCTAATCGGAATAGTCCCGCTATAATTCCACGTCTATTGAGGCGTTAGCTCAGTTGGTAGAGCAGGGGCGTTAGCTCAGTTGGTAGAGCAGCGGACTCTTAATCCGTAGGTCGAGTGTTCGAGTCACTCACGCCCCACCAAAGAATTTGGTAGATGAAAATCAAGCACTTGCTAGAAATCGCAAGTGCTTGATTTTCATCTACCGTTCGGACACGGGGCGTCAAAAACTGGCCTTTTGCCGGAACGGAAGAATCCAGACCAAACGATCTCAATCTTTCGCATGGAGTCTGGAATGGCATACATTAGTCAGTGCGGTGAATATTGTATTGGCGCGCAGAGATCCGCCGGCGTGGATACAACTATAGTACTTTCGACACGAAGCAGCAGGCTCAGAAATGGGCTCGCCGCATCGAAGGCGAGATGGACTAAGGTTCATTCGTAGATCGTTCGGAAGCCGAACGCACGAGCTTGGCCGAAGCACTGAAGCGTTACCGCAGAGAGATTGTCCCCGAAAAGCGGCATCCCTATCAGGAGGAACGTCGGATCGACAGGTGGGTGGATAACGACTTGGCTCATCGTACCCTTGCCAATCTGAGAGGCACCGACTTCGCCAAATATCGGGACGATCGCCGTGCCGATGGCCGCGCTGAAAACACAATCCGCCTAGAGCTTCAGGTCATACGCCATCTTTTTGAGATAGCACGTAAAGAATGAGGCATGGAGGGCCTTCCGAACTCTCTCGACAACATACGGAGCCGGGTAGCAAAGCCCGCGAGAGGCGCTTACGTCCGGGGGAATTTGACAAACTCAAGGCGCTCCTATCTGTCAATCGTAATCCATGGGCCGCCCCAGCCTTCGAGCTGGCTATCGAGACAAGCCTGCGTCAAGGTGCGCTATTCAGCCTTCAATGGGAGTGGGTCGATTTGAATAACAGGATAATCCGCATTCCTGCGGAGGCACGCGGTGCTGATAACAAAGAAGGGGGCCCCCGTCCTCCCTTGTCCACGCGCGCGGTCAATGTGTTCCGCAGTCTCGCAGCAACATCGGAGGGCTTAGAAGCGCACCTCGCGCGCTCTAGTACGGTCTGTACGGTCCGCTAGACATCCGACGCGATCTTCCGGTCCAGTTTTCGCGACCAGTGTAAACGCGGTCATATTTGTCTGGAAACGCACGCTTCGTGACACCAGCAAATGCGATCCGGAACTGCTGACCCTTTGTTGGCACGATCTACGCCACGAAGCTGCGTCGAAGCTTTTCGAAAAAGGCCTGCATCCGCTGGAAGTTGCATCTATAACCTGCCACCGCAGCATGCAAATGCCGACGATATACGCACCTTAAACTGGAAAGCCTACTGGAAAAACTGGGTTAGCACATGCAATCGGGTTGTGCATCGCCTGGGACGAGACGGAAGTCCTTGCCTAACGTGAGCGTGCCTTGCCTTCCACAAGCGGCTGACTTAGCATCCGACTACGACGCAAAAGTAAGGTCAATGTCTAAAGTTACAGTTCTGTTATCGTCGAACGAATTCGCGCGTCTGGACGCGTATTGCGGACAGCATAGTTTCAAGAAAAGTACGCTTATTGCCCGTCTAATACTGGAGTACCTTGACGTGCAGGAGTTTCCGAAACAGGACGTGCTTCCTTTGGACAATAGCCGTCAGAAACCGGCGGCACGCGCTCGCACCCGAGAAGGGGACTAGCAACTCTTACCAGCAACGTTAATCAACGATTCACTGAAAAATACATGTCCAGCAAAACGAGAGTCGGAGCACAGAAGAAGTCCGCCAAGCGCGGTATGCATTCGCTGTCACCGAAAGCCTTGGGGACGGATAAGCCGTACCGTGATATCAAGCCGGAAACACCCGTTGCATCCTTGGACCTCGCTGACCTGTTCCCCGCGTTTAGTACGATGACGATGTAGGAGTTCGTTCCAGAAAGAGAGGAACGGCAATGAAAAAGCGATTCACCGAAGAACAAATCATCGGCATTTTGAAGGAAGCCGAGACGGG
>LELG01000295.1 GCA_001045575.1 Candidatus Burkholderia pumila | reverse complement strand
CCGCGAGTCAGAACCTCTGGATGGATGGTATCGACTTCGTGACCGACCTCGGCATCGACAGGCCGTGCGAGGTGAGGAGAGAGGGGCTCCCAACGCATATTGTTTTCCGTCGAGCCTACATCCACGCTTGTCGCACGCGTCTGAAACGAATTGTGCAGACGCTCCTTAACAAAGGAAGTATATGTTCCGCGTGATTACCAGCCAACCTGAACGGCATTCGTTCAGCGGCGAAGAAGGGCTTTTTCGACTGGTTCGGCGAGCAAAAATCCGACGTCATATGCGTGCAGGAAATCAAATTCTCGTGACCGAGCATCATGCCGATCTCATTGTCGTTGAGATGCAGCTTGTCGATCAGCCCGCTATACACGACGATCTTGCCGCTCGGCAGACAATACATCCGCACTTCGGGCGATTTCACGACGTTGATTTCCCACTTCCAGTTCTTCGCGCGGTCGTTCCACTTCAGCGCGAAAGGAATCTCGTAATTGGCGATGTCACGCACGCGTTTGACGAGCGCGTTGTTATCGGGAAGCAATATCTTCTTGCGCTCGGCAGCGTGCATGATCTGCGCGTATTCTTCCGCCGATTGCGCTTCGAGCGTCGCGGGCGGAACGGAATCAGATTGCGGAACAGCGCGGTGTTGCCGAAACGCACCTGATTGTTCGGCGCGCTGTAAGCCGGCGGGGCTTTTTGATCCGTCTTCTGTTTGTCTTGTGCCTGCGCGGACCCGACTGAAAGCGACGTCATAATCAGCGCGCACGCAATAGTGCGGAGCTTGCAAGCCGCCGTCATCGTTTGGGTCTCCTTGGATAACAGTAACATGCCCGGAATGGACAGCGCGACGCAGATCAGGAAGTACTCGAACCATCCCGTCTGCGCGACGATAAACCCGCTCGATGCCGCCGCGAGGCTCGTGAGCAGCGCGAAATGCGTCACGGGCGGGTTCGTCGTGCTGGCGATATACTACGCGGTGAACGTCGCAAGCGTGAGTCCCGTCGCCAAATGTCTCGAAGCCGTACAGCACAATGAGCAGCGCCACCGGCGACGGCCCGATTCTGGCGAGCCACGCGAAGCAGATCGTCGCAACGATCTGCAGCACGCCGAAAATCCACAGCCCGCGCGCAATGTCGCTCTTCACCAGAAATACGCCGCTGATGATCCCGCCCACGATGCTCGTCTAGAACGCGACGGTCTTCGCAATCACGCCGATCTGCAGCGTCGTGAAGCCAATGTCGATGAAGAACTTGGTGGCGAGCGTAGTCGCCACATCGTGTCGCCGAGCTTGTAAAAAAATGAACGCAAGAATAAACAGCGCCGTGCTCCATCCCGAGCGCGTGAGGAACTCGTGAAATGGCTCGATGATCGCCTCGCGCAGATTCTTCGGCGGCGCGCCGTGAATCTGCGGCTCCCTGACCAAGAGCGTCGATGCCCGGCAGCATGAACAGCGCCGCGACGATGAACACCGTCTTCCACGGCAGCACCGTCGCCAGAATCAGCGACAACGATCCCGGCACGAGTCCCGCGACCTTGTACGCGTTCACGTGGACCGCGTTGCCCAGGCCTTGCTCCGTGTCGGCGAGCAATTCACGGCGATAGGCATCGGTAACGATATCTTGACTCGCGCTGAAGAACGCGACGAGCGCAGCCACTGCCGCTATAGCCCAAATGTTTTCAGCAGGCGAAAAGAAGCCGAACGATGCAATCGCCAGCGTGACGAGAAGCTGCGTGACGAACATCCATCCGCGCCGCCGGCCGGGACGCCAACCGGGGAAACGCGGGATGTAGCGGTCCATCAGCGGCGACCAGACGAATTTCCACGCATAGGGAAGGCCGATCAGCGCAAACAAACTGATTTCCTTCACATTGACGTGCGCGATCGTCAGCCATGCCTGAAGCAGGCTGTAGAACATGAACAGCGGCAGGCCGGACGTGAAACCGAGAAAGACGCAAATCAGGATGCGCTTGCTCAGGAACGCGCGCCAGCCGGGATGATCTTCGTGTGCAGTTAGAGCGGGCACTTCGTTTGGCGTGCATGTGGTCGATGCATGACAAGCCGGCAGCAATTACCGGCGCATCACGCAATAGACCGCAAGACTACCACGCCAGTTCCCGCCCCAACGGATGGATTGCCCTTCGTGCAGCACCACGCGGTCCAGAATTTCGATGCCCGCTTCCGGCGCGAGCGCTTCGAAATCGCGGATGGTGAGCACGCGCACGTTCGGCGTGTTGTGCCATTGATAAGGCAGCGATTTCGACACCGGCATGCGCCCCTGAATCACTGAAAGCCGATGCCGCCAGTACCCAAAATTCGGAAACGACACGATGCACTGCCGTCCCACGCGCACCGTCTCGCGCAAAATCGCGGCGGTCTGATGAATGGTTTGCAGCGTTTGCGAGAGCACCGCGAAATCGAAGCTGTCGTCTTCGAACAGGCGCAGGCCGTCTTCCAGATTCCGCTGGATCACGTTGACGCCTTTCTGCGCGCACGCGAGCACGCCCGCATCGTTGATTTCGATGCCGTAGCCGTTCACTTCCAGTTCTTTGCCGAGCAGGGACAACAGCGAACCATCACCGCAGCCGAGATCGAGCACGGTCGAGCGCGGTTCCACCCAGCGCGCGATCGCACGAAAATCCGATCGTAGCGCGAGCGAGTCGAGTGTGTTCTGGTTCATGCGCCGATCTCCGTGGCGATGCGTTCGTAGTAAGCGCGCATCAGGTTGTGATAGCGCGCGTCGTCGAGCAGGAAGGCGTCGTGACCGTGCGGCGCATCGATTTCGGCGTAGCTGACGGTGCGTTTGTTGTCGAGTAGCGCCTTGACGATTTCGCGCGAGCACGCGGGTGCGAAACGCCAGTCGGTCGAAAAGCTCGCAATCAGATACTTCGCGGTGGTTTTGGCGAGCGCTTTCGTGAGATCGCCGTCGAAGGCCTTCGCGGGATCGAAATAATCGAGCGCGCGCGTGATGAGCAGGTACGTGTTCGCATCGAAGTATTCGGCGAACTTGTCCGCCTGATAGCGCAGATACGATTCCACTTCGAACTCCACATCGAAGTTGAAGTTGTACGCATCGAGAGCGCCTTCGGCACGGCGCAGCGCGCGGCCGAATTTTACGGCCATGTCGTCATCGGACAGATAGGTGATGTGGCCGATCATGCGCGCCACGCGCAAGCCGCGGCGCGGCTTCATGTCGTGCGCGTAATAGTCGCCGCCGTGGAAATCGGGATCGGAAAGGATGGCGGAGCGCGCCGTTTCATTGAACGCGATGTTCTGCGCAGAAAGTTTCGGCGTCGATGCCACCACGATGCAATGCCCGAGCCGCTTCGGATACATCATGCTCCACGCCAGCGCCTGCATGCCGCCGAGCGAACCGCCCATCACCGCCGCGAACCGTTCGATGCCGAAGCGGTCAGCCACGCGCGCCTGCGTATGCACCCAGTCTTCGACGGTCACGACGGGAAAGCGCGCGCCGATAGGGTTTGCCGGTCGAAACGTCGATGCTCATCGGCCCGGTCGAGCCGAAGCACGAACCGAGATTATTTACGCCGATGACGAAGAACCTATTCGTATCGAGCGGCTTGTCCGGACCAACCATGTTGTCCCACCAGCCGACGTTCTTCGGGTCGTCGGCATACACGCCTGCGACGTGATGCGATGCATTGAGCGCGTGACACACGAGCACTGCGTTCGAGCGTGCAGCGTTCAGTTCGCCATAGGTTTCGACGACGAGTTCATAGCCGTCGAGCGTCGAGCCGTTCTGCATGGCGAGCGGTTCGGTGAAACGCAGTATCTGGAAAGTGACGATGCCGATGGATTCCATTCATTCCGCCTTGAATAAGCGGCTAAACAGTGTAGGCGATACGCGAAGGGACTTCATGCACGGCTGACGACCTCTTTAGCCGCATTTATAGTGAACTTCGAAGCAAGTGCCCTGAAGTTCGCGCGCCCATCGAGCCAATGAAATTACACTGATCTAAAGGTGCATGGGCAAAATGAATTTGAGTGAAGCCGAGCGCGGTTGATTCTGCTGCTCGACGAAGGAGCCTCGCGCGGGGCGATCATGAATGAACTGCGATGCGATTCGCGTTTCATCGCCACATGGCAA
>LELG01000294.1 GCA_001045575.1 Candidatus Burkholderia pumila | reverse complement strand
TGTGCGTCCACGCCCACGTGCGCTTTCATGCCGAAGGACCAATTCCGGCCTTTCTGGGTAGACTTCATCCCGGGATCGCGTGCGCCCGAGCCGTTCTTGGTCGAACTGGGCGCTGCAATCAACGGGGCATCAACAGCCGATCCAGATCGTAATTAATGTAATAACATTCCTAAGCGCCATTACGCGCAGTAGTTACGAAGAATTTCCTTAATTTTCTGACTTGTTTTGCCTGTCAGGAAGCGATGCCCAAAGAACTGATAGACGACGAGCTGTGATTACTCATCGAACCTCTACTGCCGAAGCGGGCACCACGGAACCGCCGATACGCGGGGCGCAAGCTGACGCCAGACCGAACGGTGCTGACAGGCAGCGTATTCGTGCTGCGCTCGGGCATCGCTTGGAATCTGCTGCCTCAAGAAATGGGCTGCGGCTCAGGCACGGCGTGTTGGCGGCGGCTGGTTGCATGGCAAGAGGCAGGCATCTGGCAACGCATCCACGAGGCGCTGCTGGCGGAGTTACGCCGTCGTGGCCAACTAGACATGGCACGCGCGATTGTCGATAGATCTTCGGTTCGCGCGATGCTCGCGGGGAAAAAACGGCCTGAATCCAACGGACCGGCGCAAGCTTGGCAGCAAGCACCACCCCATCGTCGACGCGCAAGGTATCCCGTTCGCGGTCATCTTGACTGCCGCGAATTGCAACGACATCACGCAACTCGATGCGTTGGTTGAGGCGATTCTCCCATCCGAGGAAAACGCGGACGTCCTCTGCGCAAATCGTAGAGATGGCGCGCATGATGAACTTGACCTTCGTCGACTCGCCGCGAGTCAGAACCTCTGGATGGTATCGACTTCGTGACCGACCTCGGCATAGACAGGCCGTGCGCGGTGAGGAGAGAGGGGGCTCCAACGCATATTGTTTTCCGTCGAGCCGACATCCACGCCTGTCGCACGCGTCCGAAACGAATTGTGCAGACGCTCCTTAACAGACCTAATACGTAATTTCGTAACAGTTTCTTAGGTAAATAGCTGAGAATTTCTTGAGAATAGGCGGAAACAGCGACGAGGCGTAGTCATCCGGCACATCGATCACTACGCGGCCGGTTACGTCGGGCCTGACGACTGCAGCCTACGCTTCATCACGCATGGCGATCATGCGGCGCGCATATGTCATCAGCAGCACTCGCCGTCTTGCGTCGGTACCACATTGCGCGGCTTGCTAACAAAGAGCGTCTTACTAGCGCGTTCTCCAGCGTCTTGACTTGCATGCTCACTGCCGATTGCGAGCGATGCACCAGATCCGCCGCGCGGCTGATGCTGCCGGTGTCGGCCACGACGACGATCATGGTCAGAACGTCGAGGTCGAGTGCTTTCATCTTAAGAAAAGTGCCGCTATCAGAAATTCTGAAGCATCTTATCAAAATTATGCGATTTTCTTTTAGTACGACGGCGCGACGCATAGTCGCATCAAAGGAGTTTTATGACGAATGCGCGTACCGATTTTCCGTGTTGACCGCCGTGCAAACTTTGCCTGAACCGTCGTTTGCGACGACGGCATCCGGCGTTTCCGTGCCATATGTGGAATGCGGCGAAGGCAAGCCGGCTGTTCATCCACGGCTCGCTGTGCGATTACCGCTACTGGAAGGCGCAAATCCTGCTGTTATCCAGGCAGTTCCGCTGCATTGCGCCGAGCCTGTCGCACTACTGGCCTGCCGTCGACGCGTTCGTGCGTAGCGAATTCGGCTGGGAAGCGCATGTCGCCGAAATGGCCGAATTCATGGAGGCAATGGACATTGCGTCGGCACATCTTGTCGGACATTCGCGTGGCGGTTGCGTCGCCTTTCATCTGGCGCGCGAATATCCGCGTCTTGTCAAAACGCTTACGCTTGCCGATCCCGGCGGGTCCTTTGCAATTGACGGAACGCGCTGTCTTGCCGCCTGCCATGAATACTTTGCGCGCGCGTGGCAGCTTTGATCGATTAGGGCGAATTCGACAATGGCTTAGAGATGTTTGTCGACTCGGTCAGCATGCCGGGCTTCTGGAAGAAGAGCACGGAAAGCTTTCGCCGCATGGCGCTCGATAACGCCTTGACTCTCCCTAAACAATTGCGCGATCCGCTGCCGGCTTATCACTATGAAGCCGCGCGCGATATCAAATGCCGCCTGCTGCTCATCGATGGCCAGAAAAGCCCGCGGATGTTCCGCAATAACGTCGAAAAACTCACGGAGTGGATTGAGTTTGCGGAGCGTGTGACGATTAACGGCGCATTGCATGGAATGAACGTGGCAAATCCGGGCGCTTTTAACCGCGCTTTGGCAGCCTTTGCGTCGGCTTAAAAAATGCTAAAAAGAACGTTCGTTCTTTAGCTAAGGAATTAGCGCTCGCCAACGTTAAACTCGTGGCTTTAGCAAGCGATTTTTACATCCGACTTTTGCGCGCGTGTTGTGACGCAGCAACGGAAAAATGGCGATTCCCGGCTAACATCGTTCGCACCTCATCTCAAAGAAGAAGGCCCCTGTGAGCACTGGCAACGACGATCTCGGAGCATGGACACGCCGGCACATTATCGAACTGGCGTTTGAACTGGCCGATAGCAGTCGATACGAAGATTTCACCGATGTCGCTTACGCGCTGCAATTCGAGCGCGGCATGGCGATGACGCAAACTTTAATCGACGATGCCGATATGTGCCATCAACTCAACACGCGTTGCGGCAATGCACGCGAAGCGCTTGCGTCTTTGGCCGAACAATCCAACCAGCCCCAACAATAGAGGAAGCCTCGCAGCTTCCCGAGCCCGCGCCCATGCGCGCGCCGTCTTGGCTGCACCGCGTCGCCAGCCTGTTTTCGCGTTCACCGGCGTGCCCAGTCAATGCAGCTGGACTTAATTCTGCGCCTTCCTGAAGCGTTTTCAGAGTGCTTTCAAGCCTCGAATGATTCTTTAGCGGGGCTTTGGCGGATTTTCACGACAAAGCCGCCCGCCAAAACCAGTACACTTGCAAAAGGTCGAATCAGAAGCTCGGAAGCGTACTCGTACGCTTATCCGGTGTTTGAATTTTGAGGAGGTGATGTTCGTGGCTAACGAAAAGATGCTCGCGCAGATGGCCGAAAAGCAAGGTTTCATTGCCGCTCTGGATCAGAGCGGTGGCTCGACGCCCGGCGCATTGCGGCAATACGGAATTCCTGACGACGCTTATAAAAGCGACGCCGAGATGTTCAAGCTCATGCACGAGATGCGTGTGCGCATCATGACCGCACCGTCTTTTACGGGCGAGAAAGTCATCGGCACCATTCTGTTCGAACATACGATGAACGGCGAAGCGGAAGGCAAGCCGGTGCCGACATTTCTTTGGGAAGACCGTGGCGTCGTGCCGTTCCTCAAAGTCGACAAGGGCCTCGAAGAGCAAAAGGACGGCGTGCAGGTCATGAAGCCGATTCCCGGCCTCGACGATCTGCTCGCACGCGCCGTGAAACTCGGCATCTTCGGTACGAAGATGCGTTCGGTCATTCACGATGTATCGGGAACGGGCATCGCCGCGGAGGCCAAGCAGCAATTCGAAGTGGGCGCGCAGATTAGCAAGCATGGTCTGGTGCCGATCCTCGAACCGGAAGTCTCGATCAAGAGCCCGAACAAGGCCGGCGCGGAAAAGATTCTGCGCGACGAATTGCTCAAAGGCCTGGACGCCCTGCCGGAATCCGACAAGGTGATGATCAAGCTCACCATCCCGAGCGAAGCGGATTTCTATCGTCCGCTGATCGAGCATCCGCGCGTCGTGCGCGTGGTAGCGCTGTCGGGCGGCTATACGCGCACCGATGCCTGCAAGAAACTCGAAGAAAACCACGGCATGATTGCAAGCTTTTCGCGCGCGCTCATCAATGAGCTCAAGAAATCGATGAGCGATAAAGAGTTCGACAAGACGCTGGGCACGTCGATCGACGAGATTTATCAAGTCTCGATCAAGAAAGTTTAAGCAAATCTAGTGTTGTGAGTTAAAAATTAATTGAATGATTAGCTGCTTACTGTGCGATGGACGGCACGTACTTCAAGAGGTGGCGAAGAGCGGAAGACCCAAGGCGGAACTCGTGTTGAGTGACTCGGAGC
>LELG01000293.1 GCA_001045575.1 Candidatus Burkholderia pumila | reverse complement strand
AAAATCCCGCTTGCGCGTGCGCTTGGTTGACAGGTTCAAGCCGAGATAAAATTGCGTCATTGCGATGCTTCTAGGTCGTAGCTAATATAATAATATTTATTTCTATGCGACATTACGCGCAGTAGTTGCTACGAAGAGTTTCCTATACTGATTGCCAGATTGATGCCGCCAAACGGAAAGTCCTTCATGTCGCTCGCTGCCTCCGCTACGTTTCAGAATTCGATCGTTACGTCCACGCCGTCCGACGCGACACACGAAGCCATATTGCGCTGCGCCAGATAGACGTGCGCGCGCACGATCTCGCCGGCGGCGTCCGCATCGCGGCGCTGGATCGCATCGATGATGTCTTCGTGTTGCTGCACCGCTTTCGCCAGTTCAGAGTCCATGCGTGCATCGCGCGGCTGATAAAAGGTATTGCCCAGCCGCGCATGGGTCGATCAGCAAGCGGTTCAGGCTCGGCAACAGATATGGGTTGTGCGCCATCTTGCCGATGGCGAAGTGGAACTGGTCGTTATGCAGCATGCGCTCGTCGACGATCTCGTTTTCGACGGCCGCGAGAAAACGCTCCTGTATGCGCTTCAATCCATCGATTTCCGTTTGCGATGCATGCACGGTGGCGAGCTTGGTGGTAGCGACATAGATCAGCGGCGCGGCGAGAAAGTAATTGAGCAGCGAGTCGAAATTCATCGACGCCACGCGCGCCGCGCGATTCGCTTCGAGGTCGATATAACCCTCTGCCGCTATTTGCCTCAAAAGCTCACGCACAGGCGGACGCGACAAGCCGAACTCTTCCGCAAGCGCGACTTCATTCAAAGACACGCACCCGGCTCCAGTTCCATACTCAAAATGCGATGCCGAAGCGCCTGTCCCAGCCCCGCCTTGCGATCCGGCGATGGCGCTTGTGTCTTCCCGATCGACCTCCACCACGTTCTTTTTCACGGCTGCTCCCGATGGCATCCACCGTGTGTCTACAAATTGTATTCGTCAAGCCGTCAATGTGTCTTATGCGGGAAGTCACCGACGCGCCAGGCCTTATGCAGCGGGAAGCATAATCTAAAGTAATGAGCGTACGAAAATAAAGCTCATTGACGCACCATTTCCACCGCCGAATACTCGGCGCACATCGAGGCCATCCTCACATTCGAAATACACGCCTGGAGTCGAATGAAATGACGGATCAGCTAGATCGCGCAAGTCATATAATGAAAGCGGGAGCCAAGAAAATCGTCTTGCGGGAAGTTCGTGCGTACAGGCTGCGGCGCGTGCAGGAGCAATTGCGCAAGCACAACTGTCCGACAATTTTTCTCTATGACCCGGTGAACATTCGATATGCGACGGATACATCGAACATGCTGCAGGTCTGGTCCGGCCGCAATCCCGCGCGCTACATCATGGTGTTCGCGGATGGGCGCATCGTCGCGTGGGAGTTCCATAGCAGCGAGCATGTGTGGCATGGACTCGATCTGAATGTCGAATTGCGCGGCATAATGAACTGGACATTCTTCAATGCGGGTCACGAAGCCGAGCGTCGCGCGCAAGCGTGGGGCGCAGTATTCCGCCGCAAGCAAGCACCCGGCGACACGCTGCTTGCCGTCGACCGGCTCGATCCGTTCGGCTCCGCTTATCTGGAGAAGCAAGGCCTCACGCTGCTCGACGGTCAGGCGCTGATGGAAACCGCGTGGCTCATCAAGTCGACGGGCGCACTCGTGCTGATGGGCGAATCGCTGCGTACCGCTGAAATGGGTATCGACCGGATGCGGCGTGAATTGCGGCCCGGTATCACCGAGAACGATTTGTGGGCGAACCTGCCTACGAGAATATCCGAAATGGCGGCGAGTGAATCGAAACGCGGCTGCTCGCATCCGGCAACCGCACCAATCCGTGGATGCACGAGTGCTCGTCGCGCGTGCTGCAACCAGGCGACTTGCTTCGCGTTCGATACCGACATGGTCGGCCCGAACGGCTCTTGCTCCGACATTTCGCGCACATGGCTCGTCGGCAATGGCCGTCCATCCGATGAACAGCGCAAGCTGTACAAACTCGCTTATGCGCAGGTGCATTTCAACATGGAGGTATTGCGGCCTGGCATGACGTTCAAGGAGTTCTCCGACAAAGCATGGAGGATTCCAAATCATCAATATGTGAAGAATCGCTATTGCTGCCTGGCGCACGGCATCGGCATGGTGGATGAATTTCTGTCGATCGCGCATCAGGTCGATTGGGATGCAGTGGGTTATGACGGGCGCTTCGAAACCGGCATGACGGTATACGTGGAAAGCTATATCGGCGCGGATGGCGGCATCCAGGGCGTGAAGCTGGAACAGCAGGTTGTCGTCACCGAACATGGCTGCGTGCCACTCACGAATTGCAGCTTCGAAGACGATTGGCTGTAAAGTGTTCTGATTCAGCGCATCGATCAAGACACTTCTCATGCACGGAAAAGACGAACTCCTGCACCATCTCGAAGCAAGGCAGATTCCCTTCGAATGCGAAGCGCATGAGCGGTAATGAACATGGCCAAATCCGGTGAGCTGACGTTCACCGGCGCGCGTTGCAAGAATCTGCTCTTGCAGGACAAGCAGAGCCGTTACTTTCTCATCGTTACTGCGGCGGCGAAGTCGCTCGACTTGTCTGCGCTTGCGGCTACGCTCGGCAGCAAGCGGCTGTCGTTTGCATCGACGGACAAGCTCTTCGAACTGTTCGGCATCCGCCCCGGTTCGTTCAGTCCGCTCGCATTGGTCAATGACGATGACAAGCGCATGCGCCTCGTCATCGTCATCGAATTTGCCGACGAGCCCGTATTTCTCTTCCATCCGCTCGATAATGGTGCTATGGTGTTGCTGATGCGTGCGGGTCTCGACGCGTTTCTATTCTCTCCGGCATTGGCCACGAATCGGAGTGACTGCCGCTCCCATCGCGCTTACAACAACCAACAACCGCGCACATTGATATAAGCTGTCGTGGTTAGCTTATCTCCGGACGGCGTTCGCTCGTCCGCACGATGATTGTTCACCTTCCCCGGATTCTCAATTCGATGCGCAGCCCTTTTTTGCCGCCGCGCGCTTCCTTACAGTGAATCACTCGCCGCGACATCGGCAAACTCTTTGCGCTTTGAATTCCATGCATATCGATACTTCAATGATTTCGACAACGTCGGAAGACCTTCCCACTTCCATGCGTCAGTGGCTTGCAATGCTTGCCGTCGCCGTCAGCGCATTCGCTTTCGTGACGGCGGAATTTCTGCCCGTCGGCCTGCTGCCGCAGATTGCGCGTGATCTCGGCGTAAGTCCCGGCGTCGCTGGCCTCATGGTGACGACGCCCGGCGTGATGGCTGCGATCTTCGCGCCGACGCTCATCATCGGCGCGGGACGCATGGATCGCCCTCATGTCTTTCTGCTGCTGACCGCCGTGCTGTTTCTGTCGAACGTGGTCTGCACCATGACGAATGGCTTTGCGATGATGCTCGTTGGCCGCGCGATGCTCGGCGCTGCGCTCGGCGGCTTCTGGATCTTCGCCACTACCGCCGCCGCGCTTCGTGCAAAGCAAAGATGCAGCCAAAGCCACCGCGACCATTCTCACGGGCGTCATGTTCGCCACCGTGATCGGCGTGCCGCTGGGGATTTTCATTGCGTCGTTTTCGTCGTGGCGGCTTTCATTCGCGGCGACGGCAGGGCTGGTCGCGGTTGCGCTGATTGCGCAGGCGCTGCTCGCAAGGCCCGATGTGCGGCTCAGCATGCTGATAGTCGCGTTCGTGTTCGGCGCGCACCGACGTACACGTACATCGCGCCGCTGCTCGAACAGGACTTTTCGCTAAGAAGCTGTTGCGAAATTAACCGGACGCTATCTTGAGTTTGTTCCAGCAAATCAAGCAGCACGCGAGCGAGAGGAATGCTTCATGCACGTGTGCGTACCGTTTGTGTGTGTATCGAATCTTGAGCCGTCTGAATGCATGAAGCCAGGCAAAGGAACGTTCGATGCCAGCGCGTTTTATCGAGGCCGCCGCCATGAGGCGAACCGATTTTGGCAAGCAAGGGCGTGATGCTGCGTTCGCGCAGACGCTGTCGGTGCGGCTCGGAACTGTAGCCTCGGTCATCCTGAACAATTTTCGGTTTGCGCAGAGGACGTCCGCGTTTTCCTCGGATGGGAGAATCGC
>LELG01000292.1 GCA_001045575.1 Candidatus Burkholderia pumila | reverse complement strand
TCGTCACGAAGGATTACCCAAACAGATAATCGATCGTGCCTGGGACGCACAACTGAGGAGGTTGTGCAGGCGATTTCGTAAGCTCGTCGCCAAAGGAAAGACAGCGCACGTTGCTATTATCGCCGTCGCGCGCGAGCTGGCTGCATTCATCTGGGACGTCGGACGGCTTGGGATGGATCTAGCCGTACCTTATAGTAAATAAGCAGCCTAACCTAGGGCGACGGCAGGCGAGGATCGACCTTAATCGAAAGTTTCCTGAAGGCGGCGCAGCCCGGTATTCGATCGAGTAACCCGCGACCGCGTTTGGCAACGATTCGCGGGCTTTTTCGTTTAGCGTGCTCACGCTAAATAGCGGACGACAAAAATCAGTTAACCTAAAGGACACGCCTTGTACTTTCTTCGTCGTCTGCGAGTGAAGACCCTTTCTCACCTGGAAACTTGCTTTCATTCACGCTTCAGATTGCGGGCGAGTATTTCGCATCAGTAAGGAGTGCGCTACTTAGATATGCTTACAGTGACTAATTTTTTTCGAATAGTCGTGCATTTCCCACACTCTGATATAAGTTTTGGTATGCGACACAATGACAAAGTCGGCGACAAGCGTTTGTTTCCTATAAGATTTGCCTCCCTGCTGCCAAAGGCGGCTGATTCTTTTCGAGCTTTATCGAAGCCGTTCGTACGATGATCCGTTTCCGCCAGATCAAGGCCTTTCGCAGCCTCATCATGACCGACACCAGCGTCGGCACCGCGCGCAAGCTGAATTTCACGCAGCCCGCCATCAGCCGGCTGATCGCTGATCTCGAAGCCGATTTGGGCTTCAGCCTCTTCAACCGCATCAGCGGCCGACTGAATCCGACTACCGCAGGCCTGTGCTTCCACAAGTCCGTCGAAGAAAATTTTCTCGGGCTGGAGCGGCTCAATTAAGTGACCGACATGACCCGCGACGAAGCGTCGGATGCGCTGACCATCGCCTGCATGCCGGTGCTGGCGACCACGCTGCTGCCGCCCGTGCTCGCCAATTTCACCGCGCGCCATCCCGGCGTGCCGATCAAGGTCGATTCCGTGAAAGTGCCCGAAGTGCTCGTCAGCCTGCAAAACCATCAGGCCGATGTTGTGCTGAGTCAGGCTTTTCCCGCAGTGGCAGGAATTGAAGTCGAAACACTGCTGAAAGCGCGCGACCGCTGTGCGATGCCCGCCACGCATCGGCTGGCGAAGAAAAAGCTCGTGGTTCCGGAAAATTTGCGCGGCGAAAAGCTGATCGGCTGGCTGCCGAATTCGCGCCAGCCGTACGAAGCCGAGCAATCGCTCATTTCCGCGACGGAAGAGCGCCCGCGCTACACCGTGCTCACCGACACCGCCCACACGCGCTACGCGATGGTCGCGGGTGGTCTGGGTGTGTCGATCGTCGAGCCGTTCGCGGCGAAAGTTTGGCGCGAGCACGGCATTGGCGCGGCGGCGGCACGCGCGTTCGGGCGCTACGGCGCGAATGTCGCGGTACATTACAACAGATCGAAGGATCAGGCCGACGAAGTCGCCAGGGACGTGCGCGCACTCGGCGTGACAGTCATCACGGTCGGCGCGGACGTACGCGATTCGAAAGCCATCGACGCGGCGGTGGCACAAACCGTCGAAGCGTTCGGCAAGATCGATGTGCTCATCAACAACGCGGGCAGTCTTGTAAAGCGCGAGCCGATCGCGTCCGTGATCGACGAACTTTTCGACGAAGTGATGCATATCAACACACGTTCGGTCGTCGCGTTCACGCTGGCGGCGTTGCCGTCGCTGAAGGACGGCGGCGGATCGATCATCAACGTGACGTCGGTCGCGGCGTGCAATGGCGGCGGGCCGGGCGCGTTGCTGTACGCGGCATCAAAAGGATTCGTGAGCACGATCACCAAGGGCATGGCCAAGGAACTGATGGTGGATAGCATACGCGTGAATGCCGTTGCGCCCGGCGTGGTGATCCAGACGCCGTTTCAGGAGCGTTTCACGACGCCCGAGCAACTCGAAGCCTTCCGCACAAACCATTCCGATGAGCTTCATCGGCAAGCCGGACGATTGCAGCGATGCGTTCCTCTACCCCGCGTCCGATGCCATGTCGCGCTATTTCACGGGCCAGATCATCGACGTGAACGGCGGGCAGTTGATGCTTTAAAAAGCAGACAAAAATGGCGCTCGTGGTATAAGCGCTAACGTCAAGAAGCAACAACCAAGCAGCAGAAAGTCCTGGGAGATCGACCTCAATGAAGAAAGAGCAGCGCCTCCGTTCCTTCGGGCTTCATGTCGTGCTGGCATCCGCGCTCATGTCGGCAGGCTTCGTCGCCACGAGCCCCGCGTTCGCCAAAACCTCCGACGCGCAGCCGCAAGTCCTGACCTCGTCGGCTGTCGCGGTCGCGCATAAATACGCCGCCGACACCGCCGAGCAAATTTTCAAGCTGGGCGGCAACGCCGTCGATGCAGCAGTGGCCATCGCCTTCACGCTGGCGGTGACGTATCCGGAAGCGGGCAACATCGGCGGCGGCGGTTTCATGACGCTTTACGTCGATCATCGACCGTACTTTCTCGATTACCGCGAGCGCGCACCGATGTCCGCCACGCGCAACATGTATCTTGACGACAAGGGCGAAGTCATCAAGGGCATGAGCCTGTATGGCTATCGCGCGGTCGGTGTGCCGGGCACCGTGTCGGGCATGTGGGAAGCGCAGAAACGCTTCGGCAAGCTGAAGTGGAAACAGGTACTCGCGCCCGCGATCAACTACGCGCGCAACGGCTTCGAAGTCGATGACCAACTTATTACGCGTCGCGACAACGCCGCGAATGACTTTGGCGGCAAGACCAATTTCGACCTGTATTTCGGCAGCATGAAAGCGGGTGCAGTGTTCAGGCAGCCGGACCTGGCGAACACGCTGCAGCGCATCTCCGACAAGGGCGCGAAAGGCTTCTACGAGGGCGACACCGCCGACATGATCGCCAAGGCCATGGAAGGCCACGGCCTCATCACGAAGCGCGATCTGAAGGACTACAAGGCCGTGTGGCGTCAGCCGATCACAGCAAGCTGGAACGGCTATCGCGTGATCACCGCGCCGCCGCCGAGTTCGGGCGGCGTCGGCCTCGTGCAGTTGCTGAAGATGAAGGCCGACCTGAAGGACAAGTTCAATGGCGTGCCGCTGGATTCGGTGCAGTATATCCATCTCGTCGTGGAAATCGAGAAGCGCGTGTTCGCGGATCGCGCGCAATATCTCGGCGATCCTGACTTCTACAAAGTGCCGGTCGCGCAATTGATCAACGATAACTACATCCTCAAGCGCGCGCAGGAAGTGAATCCGGACACGCCTTCGGACACGAAGAGCGTGCAGCCGGGACTCGGCACGTCGATGCCAGAGAAGGCTGAAACCACGCACTTCTCCGTTGTCGACAAATGGGGCAATGCGATATCGAACACGTACACGATCAACGGCTACTTCGGCTCGGGAGTGATCGCGGAAGGCACGGGCGTCGTGCTCAACGATGAAATGGACGACTTCGCCAAGCCGGGCGTGCCGAACATGTTCGGCGTGGTCGGCAGCGACGCCAACGCCATCGAGCCGAAAAAGCGTCCGCTCTCGTCGATGACGCCGACCATTCTCACGAAGGACGACAAGGTGGCGATGGTCATCGGCACGCCGGGCGGCTCGCGCATTTTCACGTCGATCTTCCAGGTGCTGTCGAACGTCTATGACTTCCAGATGCCGCTGCCGGAAGCCGTCGGCGCGATGCGATTCCATCATCAGCTGATGCTGCCGAACACAATCTTCCAGGAGCCGTATCATCAGCTCGATGCGAACGTCGTCAAGGAGCTCGAAGCGAAGGGCTACAAGTTCAGCATGCAGGGCTTCAACGGCGACATTCAAGCCATTCGCGTGGACGACGACAAGCCCGAACCCATGTCCGATCCGCGTGGACGTGGTGTATCACGCGTGATTCAGTGAGGTAGAAAGCACTAAGCCGGATTAGGCGTTTCCCCTAGTCCATTGAACCATATGAATTGTGCACCGGATGCGTCGAGTTGGATCGGAATACTTCCACTTCAGTGGGACAGCCTGCTTGTTGTATTGACGGATGTAGCGCATGAGCTTCTTGTCGAGATCTTTGATGCTGTTGAATATCCCGCGCGTGATGAC
>LELG01000291.1 GCA_001045575.1 Candidatus Burkholderia pumila | reverse complement strand
ACGCTCTAACGCAGAGCATATCGCGTAAGGGCAATTGCCTTGACAACGCCGCAATGGAGAGCTTCTTCGGTACGTTAAAGTCTGAGTGCTTCCGGCTACACCGCTTCTACAGCATCGAACAGTGCAAGCGGAGCTGAACCGCTACATCCACTACTACAATCACGATCGCATCAAGCTGAAACTGAAAGGGCTGAGCCCCGTGCAATACAGCACTTAGCCATTGACCGCGTAGTCTTTAACTGTCTAACTTCGTGGGGTCAGTTCAATCCACGGCCTTTTTCGTTTTCGCTTACGATACGCTAAACGGGTTCTGCTGATTCCCGACGATAGCGAGAAATTTGCGCCGCATGGAAGCGTCGCTGCGGAACGTGCCGAGCATGCGCGACGTCACCATCGATGCGCCCGCCTTGTGCACGCCGCGCGTCGACATGCATTGATGCGCCACCTCCAGAATGACACCGACGCCTAGCGGCTGAAGCACTTCGTTCAGCGTATTGGCAATCTGCACGGTCATTTTTTCCTGAATTTGCAGATGCTTGCGAAGACATCGACCAGACGCGAGCTTCAAGTTGCCAACGACGCGCTTGTTCGGCAGATACGCCACATGCGCTCGGCCGATGATCGGCACTAGTAATGTGGTGCTCGCAATAGCTTTCGAAGCGGATGTCCTTCAGCACGATCATCTCGTTGTAGCCTTCGACTTCCTCTACTCGTAGCCGCGGAAAAATTCTTCGTAGGCGTGAGCGACGCGGGCCGGGGTATCCAGCAGGCCTTCGCGTTGTGGATCGTCACCGGCCCAGCGCAACAGCACGCGTACGGCGGCTTCGGCTTCCTTGCGGCTCGGACAATCGGCGGGATCGATACGATCGTCCGGTATGTTCGAGTCCGACAGACTGAGTTTGCGCGGGGAGCTCATTGACAACTTCTTTTAGAAGTGGATACAGATAGTTACGCATTGTTTCACATTTCTAAAACTCGTTACGCCTGTCAGGTTTTTCCGCCGCCATCGATACCCCCGAGTCCGTGCGCCACACCTGCTTGCCGCGCTCGGCCAGTTCGCCGCAACTGCGCTCACGGTCGGCCTCGGTGCCGGGCTGCGCCATGTCCGCCGCCCGACTGATTCCGCGAAGGCTGCTGCTGACCTTTCTCCTGCGCGATGCGTTCTTCCTGGGAACGTCCGGCGTAGTCATTGCTCATGTCGTCTCTCCTTGAGAAAGGTACGACGTAAGGCGGGCAAGCGTCGTTCCCGCAAGATCAGGCAGGTGACTCATGACGCCGCACAGCACCATCCATGACACGCCGAATTTGTCCTGAACCATGCCGAAGCGTTTGGCGAAGAAGGTTTCCATATAGGCATCTGCACTTGTCCACCGTTCGACAGCGCATTGAAATATTTCTCCGCCTACTGTTCGTCGTTCGTCGGAGTTCGGCGGTATGCTGGCGCATCCGTTGTCTGGCTTGTTGCCGGTGGGCGCTCCCTTGAAGCCCATTAGCATGATGACCTGCGCGCCGAGATGTTCGCGGTAGAACGTGAGCGCGTGAGCGCTTCTTCGTAGCGGCCTTCGAAGAACAAATACAATTGGACTTGCATATTTGCTCCTTGATGAGCTTGCAGGACAGGAATATGAAAAAAACGCTTGTATTATTTGATTTATGCACACCATCCACAAAAAAATAGCAGAGGTAATGGACAGTGTCCACATGATAAGAACCGAGCCAATAAAATAACGAATGGCAAACCGTGCAGCACGTATCGGCATGGCGACTTGCGCCGCGCCTTGATCGATGCGGGCATCGAACTCGCACGCGATGGCGGGCCCGGATGCGGTCGTGTTGCGCGAAGCGACGCGCCGCGCGGGTGTAGTGCCGAATGCGGCGTATCGGCGCTTCGAAAGCCGGGATGAATTGCTGACGGCGGTGCGGTCTGCAGCTCTGTCTACTGTTGCTCAGGCAATGGAAGAGGAACTCGCGGCGCTGCCTAAGAGAAGCGCAAGCGCGCGGACGCGTCGAGAGCCGCATTGCGCGCAATCGGCGCCGGCTATCTGCGCTTCGCGCAAATGGAAACGGGCTTGTTCCGCACCGCATTTGCCGCGCTACCCGCGGAATGGGAAGAGCACGAAGGCGCGTATGGCAAAGGGCCGAGCGGGCTTGATCCGTTCGAGCTATTGAGCCGCGCGCTGGATGAGAGTCGGCTGGCGCATTGGATGCAAAGCGCCGTCCCGAAGAGGAGTATCTGGCTTGGAGCGCGGTGCATGGCTTCGCGCTGCTGCTGATAGAAGGTCCGTTGCAAGGGCTCGACCCGTCGCAGGTCGAGCCGCTTGCGAAACGTCTGCTGGATATGGTGGAAAACGGCTTGTAATGCGTTACTTTTTCGCTTGCTGCGCGATGGGTTCGACCATGCTGATTAGCAACAACAAACACACGAGCGACGTTCCGAGCATATACACGAACACGCTGCTCCAGTTGTAACGATCGAGCAGCAGGCCGACCGCGAGCGGTGCGCACGCGCCGCCGATCTGCCTCAGCGAATTGACGATGCTGAACGTCGTGGGATACGTCGCCTTCGTGGCAAGTCCCATCGGATAAGCGGAGTAACCCGCGAAGCCGATGCCGAGCATCAGACCCGCCGCAATCAACGCCGCGCCGAGGTAGGCGACGCTATTGGGCGCATCGATCAGCGCGAACATCATGACCATGGTGCCGAGTGCGCCGAGCATCATCATGGGCTTGCGGCCGGCCGCCGAGGAAGCGATCCGAAATCCAGCCGCCAAGCATGTTGCCCGTGACCGCGCCAATGAACGGCACCGACGCGAGAAAGCCCATCTTGACCGTTGCAAAGCCCTTCACGGTGACGAGATACGTGGGAATCCATGAGATAAAAATATTGCTGATGCTGATCATGCAGCCATAACTGAGCGCCACGCCAAAGATATTCCATGAACGGAAACTCTGACCGATGGTTTCCAGTTGCGGCACCTTCTTCATGCGGTTGATGCCGTCGAGCCAGGGCCATCAGCTCCATCTGCGCGCGATAGCCTTTGGGGCGCGGGCGCTTGCGGCCATCGTTCGATTCATCGAGAATATAAGCGCGTTCCGCCGGTGAGCAGAAGCGGTTTTCGCTCGGCGAATTCGTCACGAAGACCATCCACACGAGCGCGAGGATGATGCCTGGAATGGCGAATACAAAAGATCTCGCGCCATCCCCAAAGCTGAATCACGATGATGCACACCGACGGCACGATCAGCGGCCCAAGCTTGGACGCAGCGATCCACAAGCCCGTTGCCGTGCCTTTCCTTAGCGGGAAACCAGCGGTTGATGACATTGGTACAGCTGATTCCCAGCGGCCCTTCCGAAAGTCCAAGCCCGACACGATACGCTATCAGCAAAAACACGGAAGACGTGGTGTCCATCAGGCCGTTTCGCTAAGCCGCCTATAAAGAAGCAGGCCCACCGGAATCTGCATGAAGCCATAAGCGAACGAGAACAAACTGACGATCAGCCCCGCCGCCTCTGTATTGGAGATACCGTATTAAGCGGCCAACATCCGTGCGCTCGGCGGATTGCGCCGTGTCAGACATGGAGACAACCAATTGAAGCCGAGCATCCTGCAACTGAATCCGATCCTCGTTCCCGCCATCAACGACAAACTGAATGCGCTTTATACGATGCATCGCCTGTACGAGCAGAGCGATAAGACGCTTATCTGAGCGAGTATGGCGCGGCCGTCCAGGGCGTGATTACGGGCGGCATACGGGCATCACGAATGACATGATTTCGATGCTTCTGGCGCTCAAGCTGATCGCGGTCAACGGTGTCGGCACGGATGCGGTCGATCTCGCGTTCGCACGTTCGCGCGGCATTTCCGTCACAGTGACCTTTGGTGCGTTGACGGAAGACGTCGCTGACCTGGCCATTGGTCTTGCCATTACCGTGCTGCGTGAAATCGTTCCGGGTAGTGAATTCGTTAAAGCAGGCAAGCGGGTAACGAACCCGAGCCCTCGTGCGGGTCGATCATTAACGAACTGCGACGCGATTCGCGTTTCATTACCACATGGCAAACCCGTTTTGCCGGTGAGCTTCTGGCGGGCCTGTACGGCAGGCACCCAGGTCGTGTGCCACGCTGGGATTTGGCGCGGCTTGAAGCGCGAGTGCTCGACTA
>LELG01000290.1 GCA_001045575.1 Candidatus Burkholderia pumila | reverse complement strand
ATGTTATATGCCATATGAACAACCTGGAGAATGGCTTGAGCAGCTGAAGAAGCGGCGTCCATTGAAAATCGTCGCAGTCGCGCTCGCCAATAAAATGGCACGAATGATCTGGGCCATACTTGCGCACGATCGACCTAAAAATCACGTGAGCGAGAAGCCGGTTTGAGCAGTCGTTGTTGTCTTCAAAAAGCAACCCTTTGGCATAGGATAGTCGGTCTATAGTTGCATCGGCAATCAAGTGTAATGACACGACAGGTAGGACCGGGACGCGTGAAACCTGAAAATTCCAACGAGCTTCGAGCTCTTAAGTGGAATGAGGTAAGAGTCAGCGGATTTCATAGGGACCCGCAGCGGAGGTATGGCTGCAACAAGGTCGCATATAGAGCTGCAACCTATCCTGCTCTGTCAGACACGAGAAAGCTGGTGCAAAAAGGGCCGTTCATATAGCGGAGTTTGAACTGCACGTCGGGGCATGACGTTTGGCCTCAATCAGCCCAATGCGCCAAGATGAACGTGTCAACCATGTCCCCGGTCTATACAAAAATCAAAAGAAAATCCACCCAAATCAGCTATAATTAAACCTTTTTTCGAAGTCGAAGATCGAGATAATGGAAGCAGAACGCCTAAACGCGATCGAAAGCCTTCTGTTGGACCTGCGCCGTCGCGCGGGCGAGCTACGGGGGTATCTTTGATTACGACGCCAAGTCCGCGCGTCTAGCCGAAGTCAACAAAGAACTCGAAGACCCAAACGTCTGGAACGACTCGAAGAACGCACAAGCGCTGGGTCGTGAAAAAAAGCTGCTCGACGGCGTGGTGACCACGCTCACCGACCTCGACAATGACCTGCGCGACGCGAACGATCTGTTCGACATGGCGCGCGAGGAAAACGACGAAGACACGCTCGTCGCGTGTGAATCCGATGCCGACGAACTGAGAAAGCGCGTCGAAGACGCCGAATTCCGCCGGATGTTCTCGAACCCGGCCGACCCGAACAACTGCTTCATCGACATTCAGGCAGGCGCCGGCGGCACCGAAGCGTGCGACTGGGCGTCCATGCTGCTGCGCCAGTATCTGCGCTACTGCGAACGTAAGGGCTTCGAGACCGAAGTGCTCGAAGAGTCCGAAGGCGATGTCGCCGGCATCAAGAGCGCGACCATCAAGGTCGAAGGCGAATACGCGTACGGCTATCTGCGCACCGAAACCGGCATTCACCGCCTCGTGCGCAAGTCGCCGTTCGATTCGTCGGGCGGGCGTCATACGTCGTTCTCGTCAGTGTTCGTGTATCCGGAAATCGACGACTCCATCGAGATCGAAATCAATTCGGCGGATATCCGCACGGACACGTACCGTGCTTCGGGCGCGGGCGGCCAGCACATCAACAAGACGGACTCCGCCGTGCGTCTGACGCACGCGCCCACGGGCATCGTCGTGCAGTGCCAGAACGACCGCTCACAGCACCGCAACCGCGCGGAAGCTATGCAGATGCTGAAGGCGCGTCTCTATGAGTTCGAGATGCGCAAGCGCCAGGCCGAACAGGACAAGCTCGAATCGAGCAAGACCGATGTGGGCTGGGGCCATCAGATCCGCTCCTACGTGCTCGACCAGAGCCGCGTGAAGGACCTGCGCACCAGCGTGGAAATGAGCAACACGCGCGCCGTGCTCGACGGCGACCTCGACGACTTCATCAGTGCGAGTCTGAAACAGGGCGTTTGAATCGCCAACGCGGGTATCGAAAGCGATATCTGCGTTTTTATTTCCCCTCGCCTCGCATCAAAAAGCCACAAACTATCATGACCGAACCGACTCAAGCGGGCGCCGCCCCCGAACTGGAAGAGAACCAGATCATCGCCGAGCGCCGCGAGAAACTGCGTGCGCTGCGCGAGCAAGGCGTCGCGTATCCGAACGATTTCAAGCCGACGCATCACGCCGCCGCATTGCAAGCCGACTATGCTCAGACCGACAAGGAAGCGCTCGAAGCCAATCCGCTGGATATCGCACTCGCCGGCCGCATGATGCTCAAACGCGTGATGGGCAAAGCCAGCTTTGCGACGGTTCAGGACGGCAGCGGCCAGATCCAGTTCTTCGTGACGTCGGCCGATGTCGGCGCGGAAACCTACGACACATTCAAGAAGTGGGACCTGGGCGACATCATAGCGGCAAAGGGCGTGCTGTTCCGCACGAACAAGGGCGAACTCTCGGTGCGATGCATGGAGCTGCGTCTGCTGTCGAAAGCGCTACGTCCGCTGCCGGACAAGTTCCACGGCCTCGCGGATCAGGAAACGCGCTATCGCCAGCGCTATGTCGATCTGATCGTGACACCTGAATCGCGCAAGATTTTCGTCGCGCGCACGAAGGCGTTTTCGTCGATCCGCAATTTTATGGCGCAGGCAAACTTCATGGAAGTCGAAACGCCGATGCTCCACCCCATTCCGGGCGGCGCGGCGGCCAAGCCTTTCGTCACGCATCACAATGCGCTGGACATGCAGATGTTCCTGCGTATCGCGCCTGAGCTTTATCTGAAACGGCTGATCGTCGGCGGCTTCGAGCGCGTGTTCGAGATCAACCGTAACTTCCGGAACGAAGGCGTGTCGCCTCGTCACAACCCGGAATTCACGATGATGGAGTTCTACGCCGCGTACACCGACTATCGCTGGCTGATGGACTTCACGGAATCGCTGATCCGTCAGGCCGCAGTCGATGCGTTTGGCACGGCGGTCATTACGTATCAAGGCCGTGAACTCGATTTGTCGAAGCCGTTCCATCGCCTGACGATCAATCAGGTTATTCAGAAGTACGCGCCGCAATATACCGACGAGCAGCTGAACGACGGCACGTTCCTGCGCGCGGAACTGAAGAAGTTCGGCGTGGATACGACGCAGCCCGCGTTCCTCAACGCCGATAACGGTTCGCTGCAACTCGCGCTGTTCGAAGAGACGGCGGAATCGCAATTGTGGGAGCCGACGTATATCGTCGATTATCCGATCGAAGTGTCGCCGCTGGCGCGCGCATCGGATTCGGTGCCGGGCATTACAGAGCGCTTCGAACTGTTCATCACGGGCCGCGAGATTGCGAACGGCTTCTCCGAGTTGAATGATCCGGGAGATCAGGCCGCGCGTTTCCAGAAGCAGGTCGACCAGAAGGATGCAGGCGACGAAGAAGCGATGTACTTCGACGCCGACTACATCCGCGCGCTGGAGTACGGCATGCCGCCGACGGGTGGTTGCGGCATAGGCATCGACCGGCTGGTGATGCTGCTGACCGACAGCCCGAGCATACGCGATGTAATTCTGTTCCCGCATCTGCGCCGCGAGGACTGATTCCCATGATTGCGGTTGGTCTTGCAGAGAAAGCGCGCCCTCTTCGAGGCGCGCTTTTTTTGGTGTGCCGAGCATGCTCGACAGCTTGGGGGTGAAAGGCCCTTGTCCAACCTGATGGTGGTGAAGGACTCGTGAAACGCAAGGGCGTCGTCGTGAGGCGGGGTCTGAAAGAAGCGTGTGACCAAAGCTATGATCTGACGAACAAAAACCAGATAATGAGGCCTGTCCCGGCCGGACGAGCGGGCAAATGATCGCGAAATCCATAACCATCAAGGTCCGGGGGTGGTAGGTCTGGCAGGTGTGTAGCGAAAGCGGTTCAGCTTACCTCGGGAGACCTGCGCACGCAGTGTCCTGCAATCAGGACTGACCGACTCGTAAGAGTCGCTGACCGCCGCGCAGGAGTCAGCAGCGGGCATCATACTAGGGTGGCGACGCCCGAAGGCCCAAACGCAAACGGAAAGGAGCGGCAAGTAAGCCGGAGAACTCGACATGGGAGCGCAGCAGAAAACGCATCGCAGCCTAGACAGTGGAAATAGAGGTGAAGCTCCGAGGGCTGCTGATCGAGGGGCTGAACCTGTGGCGGCGGACCCTGAGTCTGAAAGCCCGTCGGCTTGTGACCGACTATTGATATTCGACGATCTTGACCGGGAGCTTGAGCGACGCGGGCTGTGCTTTGTGAGGTACGCGGACGACTGTAACGTCTACGTGCGCAGCGAACGCGCGGGCCTCAGAATCAGTTGGTAGAACTTGTGGGGTGGAGTAGTGCGGATTAGCGGAGGTCGAGCGGCATCTTCCAGGGAAGCAGCGCTTCGTAATCGTCAACGGTCCTTGCCAACGGCAGGTGCCGGAACA